>NZ_JAQRFK010000039.1 GCF_028598745.1 Xenorhabdus sp. IM139775 | reverse complement strand
ACTGGGCGATGCCACGGCGCATCCGGCTGGAAATTGCCGATAAACCCGCCACTTGCCAATTAACCGGGCAACCCACCCAGCAATCTGTGACGGGCTATCGCAGCCAAAATTATGGCAACAATTATGCGGGGAGTTGGCGGCACCCTTTAACCCCCTATCGCTGGAACCCGAAAAAAGAGCATGAAGAACATCTTTCCATCAAAGGCCAGCCCGGCGGTATTACCTATAAGATTTGGGATAGCCTGACTTTTTCCGAAAATAAAGAGGGCCAAGAAGCCGCACTGGTGGTCGATCATTTTAATCTGATCAATGATTATTTTGCTGACAAACAGCATTCGCTCTTACGGTTATGGGCGTTTGGTTACGACATGGACAACATGAAAGCCCGTTGTTGGTATTCCGCTTCTTTGCCGTTGTTTTTCATGCCGATTGAGAAAAAAGAGGCCATTTTCCGGCGGGTCAAAACCCTGCAATCTCTTTCTGCCTATGCCCTCACCCAATGCCGCACGCAAATCAAAAGCGCATGGTTCCATCGCCCAAATGACGTAAAAGGTGATATGTCGTTTATTGATACTGCATTCTATCAACGTACCCACGCTGCTTTCTTTAACGCAGTGCAACAAATTGTCAGCAGCCGGCACGCGGCCTCTTCGTTATCCACAGGGGAAGCCAAAACCTGGCTCTACCAACTCAGAAATACCTGCTTTGATCTGTTTGACGAATTTGTCCTGTCAGAAAATACCGATCCCAAAAAACTACTGGAAAAAATCGAGGCGCGGCAAATGCTGACCCGGTGGCTGATGGGTTCGAAAGATATCAAGGCATTTATGGCAGAGCACAAGATCGAAACCCAATCATCCAAGAAGAAGAAGGAGGCGGTTATCAATGAATAACCTGAGCAAAAGCCGCTTATTGCGCTGGTGGGAAAGCATGTTTTTATCCCCCGAAGAATTGAAGGAAAAAGATATCCGCCCGGCACCGAGGGTCTATAAGGCGCAGTTAAAGCGTTGTCAGGAAATTAACGCCGTGATCTTTACCGAGGGTTTTCGGGCACTTTGGTTCAGTTTACCGGAAGAAAAGATCAAAGAACCCGAAGAAATAACCAATGAAAACAAAAAAATACATAAAGAATCTGAAGAGAGAACCCTGGAACTTTGGGCGATGATTGCCATGACGTTGGTGTATGTAAAAACCAATACCGACACCAATCTGGCAACTGCCGCGGGCACCAGGGCAGACAATGACAAGTCAATTGTCAGCCCCCAACGTTTTGCCCAATTACAGGCCGCCAGAACGCCTGATGAACTCATCATGCGCTTGCGGCGCATTCTGCAACAACTCAACGGTCAGGTTTCCGTGTTATCCCTCGTCAAAGATATTGAACAGTGGATGCGAGAGCACCACCAGACAAGGCCACATCGCGCCAATAAGCGCCTCCCGGTGCAATGGGCGATGGATTACTACAAAGCCGCGAAATAACCCTGAAACCTTTTTCGTTCAGCATGACTTTTTATCTATAAGGAATTTTCAATGAGCCAGTTTATCCAACTCCACCTGTTAACCTCCTACCCGCCTGCCAACCTGAACCGCGACGATCTCGGCCGCCCTAAGACTGCCCAAATGGGCGGGTTTGAGCGACTCAGGATCAGCTCCCAGAGTTTGAAACGCCATTGGCGGATCTCCGACCTGTTTCAGGAAGCCCTTGCCGGCCATCTTGGTTTTCGTACCAAGCGTTTTGGTTTTCAGGTTTATCAACGTTTGCTCAATGGCGGCGTTAAAGAGAAACAAGCAGCGGAATGGGCTGCTGAGATTGCGGAAGTCTTTGGTAAAAAGAAAAAAGAGGAACCGCTGGAAATTGAACAGTTGGCGCATATCAGCCCGGCCGAACAAGAAATCACTTTTGCACTGGTGGACACACTGATCGCAGAAAACCGTGCCGCAAAGAAAGAAGAATTAATCCTGCTGAGTAAAGCAAAAATGGCGGTAGATATCGCGATGTTCGGTCGCATGCTGGCATCCAGCCCGGCCTACAGTGTTGAAGCGGCCTGTCAGGTTGCCCATGCGATCAGTGTCCATGCCGTGACCGTGGAAAATGACTATTTTACCGCGGTAGACGATCTCAATAATGGCAAAACCGATACCGGTTCGTCGCATATCGGGGAAACCGGCTTTGCGGCGGCGCTGTTCTATAGCTATATCTGCATTAATAAGTCGTTATTAATCGAAAATCTGGCAGGCAATGAAGCGCTGGCAAACCGCGCTATCGCCGCCCTGACCGAAGCGGCTGTTAAAATTGCGCCATCCGGCAAACAAAACAGCTTCGGCTCCCGTGCCTATGCCAGTTATGTGTTGGCGGAAAAAGGCGAATATCAGCCACGCTCCCTGTCCGCCGCATTTTTAAAACCCATTGACGATGAAGATCAGGCCACCAAAGCGATTGAGGAACTGGAAGAACAGCGGAAAAACTTCGATAACGTTTATGGCGCTTGCGCTGATTCACACTATCGCATCAATGCCATGACCGGCGAGGGTCGTTTTGCTGAGTTGGTTCAGTTCATCACCGCGTAAAAAAGGGGCCAATATGAAGAGTTATCTGGTCTTTCGCTTATACGGGGCACTCGCCAGTTGGGGAGTGGAAGCGGTCGGTGAAAGCCGGCCCACCAGCACCTATCCCACCCGTTCGGCTATTTTGGGGCTATTGGGTGCAGCATTAGGCATCCGGCGTGATGATGAGACACAGCTTGCGGCGTTGCAGCAGAGTGTCAAAATCGCCATCAAGCAGGTTGTTTCTGGTCTATTGCTACGGGATTACCATACCGCCCAAGTGCCCTCGCAAGAGAAAAAACAGACGCATCTGACCCGTAAAAGTGAGTTAAGTGATAAAGCTAAATTAAACACGGTACTGTCTTCACGGGATTATCTCGCTGATGGCGTGTGGGTTATCGCCATTTCATTGACCGAACCGACGACCTTCACACTGCCTGCCTTACGTGATGCACTGGTAAAACCGGTCTTTACGTTGAGCCTTGGCCGGAAATCCTGCCCGCTGGCGCTTCCGATGTCGCCACAGTTGGCCGAATATCCATCATTAAAAGCGGCGCTTGATACGCCTTTTCCACCCTTACCGCGATCCGGGAAAAACAACGACTCTTGGCAGCGAAATTACGCCGTCGTGAGCTATTTGTGGGAAGGCGATAAAAATGAGATCGACATTCCGGATACGACAGTATTAACCAGTCAACTCTCGGATGAGCCGCTGTCACGCGACCGCTGGCAGTTTACCCAACGCACGATGCACCAGTTATCGCTCCTGTCACCGGCCGTGGAGGGACCCCATGTATCTGTCTAAAATCACTTTGCGTCCGTCGATTCAGCGTCCGCAACGCCCGTCACGATGGGTGAAAAATGATGTCTATGCCGCCCATCAGCTTCTGTGGCAACTGTTTACCGAACAGGAAGCGCGGAATTTCCTGTTCAGGAAAGAGGAAACCCTGCGGGGCCGCCCTGAATTTTGGGTGTTGTCCACCACCAAACCGATAGCCCCGTCCCCGCAGTTCCAGATTCAGACCAAGCTTTTTGCCCCGCAATTGCATGATGGGCAAAAACTGGCTTTCAAACTCCGCGTCAATCCGACGGTCTGCCTGACGGATAAAGATTCGGGCAGACAGCAGCGTCATGATGTTTTGATGAATGCCAAACGTCAGGCAAAACATCAGGCCGAATGTACGGGTATCAGCATGGATTCTGGCGAAATTGAAGCATTGATGACACAAGCCGCCCAGGCATGGATACAGGATGAAAAACGGCTGGCGAGTTGGGGTATCCGCTTCGATTTCCCGCCAGATGTTGAACGCTATACCCAACATCGCAGCTTCAAAGCATCCGGCCAGAAAGTGTCATTTTCGAGCGTGGATTTTCAGGGCGTACTCACCTTGTCAGATAGCGCGCTTTTTCTGGCGCAATACTGTAAAGGATTCGGCCGGGAAAAATCCTTGGGTTGTGGGTTAATGCTGATAAGAGCCTTGTGATGGCATTCATTCCGTTAAAACCCATTCCGATCAAGGACAGGAATTCGATGATCTTTATCGGCATGGGGCGTATTGATGTCAGAGATAATGCGTTTGTGGTGATCGATGAAGTCAACGGTGAACGCATGCATATTCCCGTCGGCTCCATTGCCTGCATTATGCTGGAGCCGGGCACCCGCATTAGCCATGCTGCGGTAAAACTGGCTTCGACGACCGGCACATTGCTGATTTGGGTCGGAGAAGCCGGTGTCAGATTGTATTCAGTGGGGCAGCCGGGAGGTGCCCGCTCAGATCGCTTGCTTTATCAGGCCAAACTGGCGCTGGATGAGGATCTAAGGCTCAAAGTTGTCCGCAAAATGTTTGAATTGCGTTTTGGCGAACCGGCACCGCAAAAACGCAATGTTGAGCAACTTAGGGGGATAGAAGGCGCACGCGTCAGAAAAATCTATCAGATATTGGCAAAACAGTATGGGGTAAAATGGCAAGGTCGCAACTACGATCATACGAATTGGGACAAGGGCGATCTTATCAACCGCTGTATCAGTGCCGCAACCTCGTGTCTCTATGGTGTGACCGAGGCCGCTATTCTGGCGGCGGGTTATGCCCCTGCCATCGGTTTTCTGCATACGGGCAAGCCCTTGTCATTTGTCTATGATATTGCGGATATCTTGAAATTTGATACCGTTGTGCCTATTGCTTTTAAGGTTGCTGCCACCAATAGCATTGCCCCTGACAGGCAAGTCAGAATTGCCTGTCGGGAAAAATTCAGGACAGACAAGATCCTGAAACGCCTGATCCCTTTAATTGAAGAAATCCTTGCGGCGGGTGAAATCTCGCCACCGCTCCCGCCTGCTGATGCACAACCGCCCGCCATTCCTGAACCGATATCCATCGGTGATATCGGACACAGGAGCCAATAAATGAGCATGACCGTGGTTGTCACCGAAGCCGTCCCTCCTCGCTTACGGGGACGTTTGGCTATTTGGTTACTGGAGATACGGGCGGGCGTTTATGTCGGGAATATCTCCCATAAGATCAGGGAGATGATTTGGGAGCAAATTACAGAACTGACCGAAGAAGGGAATGCGGTGATGGCATGGCAGACCAATACAGAATCTGGCTTTGATTTCCAAACCTTTGGTGAAAACAGAAGGGAGCCGATAGATTTTGATGGTCTTCGTTTAGTGAAATTTAAGCCCGTTTCTGAGGATTAATTTGCCGGAGTGAAAAGAGGTTTAAGGGTGGTAGAATTTTTTCAGTTAATTAATATGTTTTAAAATAACGGGTTATGATTAGAGAGTTCCCCGTACCTACGGGGATAAACCGAAAAAAAGACGGCTTCATGATAAATGATGATGGAGTTCCCCGTACCTACGGGGATAAACCGCCCAGTCTATAACGTGCACGCGGTTCCTGTAGGAGTTCCCCGTACCTACGGGGATAAACCGCCAACAAAAATCAACCACTAGCATTCCCGCGTGAGTTCCCCGTACCTACGGGGATAAACCGCCCTGTCCGGCATACTAGTGGTAGGATATGGGGAGTTCCCCGTACCTACGGGGATAAACCGCGGTTCGCGGCTCAACGGGGCTATTCCCTGCCGAGTTCCCCGTACCTACGGGGATAAACCGCTGGGAAACCAAAAGGAACGAAGAACTAGCGAGAGTTCCCCGTACCTACGGGGATAAACCGATTCCTCAGATGCAGGCCGTAGATTGAGAAAGGAGTTCCCCGTACCTACGGGGATAAACCGCCGCCTCAAGAGGGGTGTTTATTAAGATATTGGAGTTCCCCGTACCTACGGGGATAAACCGATGTAACGTCCGAGCCAGTTGATCAGGTATCTGAGTTCCCCGTACCTACGGGGATAAACCGGATGCCCACATGTTGACGATAAAACAGATTGAGAGTTCCCCGTACCTACGGGGATAAACCGTCATTGAGTCGTACCCTATGTGGGTTAAGGTGGAGTTCCCCGTACCTACGGGGATAAACCGGCTCCACCGCTTCACTCCAACTTCCAGCACAAGAGTTCCCCGTACCTACGGGGATAAACCGAATTTGGCAATTCAGGTGAGGCAGTCGATAGAGAGTTCCCCGTACCTACGGGGATAAACCGAAGATAGGTATTTGCGCCCTTTTTACCCCAGAGAGTTCCCCGTACCTACGGGGATAAACCGAAATTAACCATCAATGATTACACTACTAAAGAGAGTTCCCCGTACCTACGGGGATAAACCGATCAACCAAATCAAAACAGCCGGCGACCTCACGAGTTCCCCGTACCTACGGGGATAAACCGACATATCGGCCGTGATAATTTATTGTGGCTGGATGGTATGCAATAAGAATAAAAACTTTTCCAAGCGACTCTCTCACTTCAAAGAATCTAAAAAAATCAATATGATAAATAATCATTATATTAATTACCTTTACCAAGGCATTTCTGGAAAAAAATCCATTTATTTTCGATAAAGTAAACAAATATTCCAAATTGAGCAACATTCCATCCGCAAGCATCATTCGCTGATGATTGTCAAAAAGACCTATGATAATCTACGCGACTTTCCGTCCTTAGCTGATTGTTTTATAGACAATTAAATATCAAAAATAGGAATCAAATTTACTTATGGACTTAACTAACACCAGCAAATTGTTAGCCACTGCGCTGTGTCTTGCAACCTCATACAGCTATGCAGATAGTGAGCGTCCACTTTTCTCACTCACCATGACAGAATCTGGCGTTCAGCAAACCAATAATGATGGCAGCTTGGCTGGCTCAACTAAATCTGAATCGCGTATTTTGCCAATTTGGGGGGATGCCGCACGAGCAAAAGGCTATGATTTACCTGAGCCGTTTGGTGCCAGTTACAGCTATATAAATCTGCGGCAGGATATCGTTGTAGATAGCATTAAATACGAATTTAGCAATCCAAAGTATAAATTTTTTGAAAAAATAATGATTAACGCAGGGAAGACACGAGAGAAAAGCGAAACACATATGCTTAAATTGGACTCCTGGGTGTTACCTTTCATGAACGTCTATGGTGTTTATGGAAAAACCAAAGGGACTTCAAAAACCAATCTAGATAGCATTTACCTACCCAACTCTGAACCTGGAGAACCAGCTTGGGAAGATATTCCTTTTGAACTGAACTTTAAAGGAAAAACATTTGGCGGCGGTGTCACCCTTGCTGGTGGTTATAACCAATTTTTTGCCACATTAGATACTAACTATACCCGTACCAATCTGGATATTTTAGATGGCGATATTAGTGCCTTAGTTATCACTCCACGGGTTGGTTACGAATTTGTTTTTGAACCTTTAATCGCTGGACAAGGAAATACTAAGGTTCAAGTCTGGGTTGGAGCTATGTACCAAGATATTACTCAGCGCTTTAAAGGTGATGTTAGTAAGCTCAATTTACCACCTGAACTTGCATTGTTTGATATGATTAAAAAAGAAACAGACATCAAATTCGATGTCGAACAACACCTTGCCCATAAATGGAACAATACCCTTGGTGCTCGTATTGAACTCACCCGCAACTTTAATATCTTGTCAGAAATCGGTTTCGGCAACAGAAACAGCTTCTTTATTTCCGGTGAGTTCCGTTTTTAATGTTTGGCCTCGCAATATTTAAAAGGCTAGTAATTTCCGGCCTCTTGACGTTTACCGTCTTACCCGCTCACGCAGATACCTTGCTTGATCGGCAAAAAATTGATGGTTGGTTAAACAAACTGGGCGGCAGCAATCATTTTGATGCCCACAAGAAGGTTGACTGGGGCGTATTGCCCGGTCCTTTCTACACCCCGGAAATGGGCGCGGGGATTGGCGTTGCCGTGGTCGGCCTATATCGTCCTGACCGATCAGACCCTGTTAGCCAAACCTCTTCATTGGGACTCAGTGGCTTTGGCTCATCTACCGGTGCGTTTGGCCTGAATTTTACCAATTATAACTTTTTTGCCCGCGACCAATGGCGATTATTCGTTTCCGGTACGCTGAATAACACGCCCACTTACTATTGGGGAAAAGGCTATAGCGCCGCTAAGCAGGACAGCAATAAAGAGAAGTACTATTCACAGGAATTTGATATTCGTCCCCGCCTGCTCTATCGCGTCGCCGATGCCACCTATATGGGATTAGGCTGGAATTTCTCCTCGCTCAACGCCAGTAATCCCGATGTGGGGGCAAAACGCTATTTTGATCAATCCGTTGGCGGCCGTTCTGTGATCAGTTCCGGTGTCAGTGCCTACTTCAGTTATGATACGCGGGATTTCTTGCCAAATGCCCGGCATGGGCAAACGTTTGAGATCATTTATACCTATTTTTCCCCGGTGTTGGGCAGCGATCACCGTTTCTATACCACACAGTTTCAGTTCTCGACCTACCACCCGTTATCTGACAAAACCGTTCTGGCCTTTGATAACTATGCCCGTTTCAGCGCGGGGGATGTACCGTGGAATCAGCTCTCTCTGCTCGGCAATGGCCAGCGTATGCGCGGGTATTATGAAGGGCGTTATCGTGACAATAATATTTTCACCACCCAGTTAGAATTGCGGCACAAACTTGACTGGCGCCACGGTGTGGTCGCTTGGATAGGCGCCGGTACACTGGGAGATTCCCCTTCACAATTGGGAACAAAACATTGGCTTCCTTCTGTCGGGGTTGGCTATCGTTTCGAGTTTAAACCCCGCATGAATGTCAGATTAGATTTTGGTGTCGGTAAAGACAGTATCGGATTCTATTTTCAGGTTGGGGAAGCGTTTTGAGATTATTCGTCACACTGTGCCTCTGTTTTTTACTGATGGCCTGCCAAAATCCGCCCCAATCCCTTGATCCGGTCAAACTGATCCTCGCCAGTGATCCCGATGAACATTCACTGAAAGAGTGGAACGCATTACCGCCGATTGCGCCACCGGAGGGTTTAAGGGCCTGCTGTGCTTTTGGCTATAACCTTAAAACCCAACTCTGGAATATTGCTGTCCCTTTCTACACCATCGACAATATTGTCGAAGCCGAAAAACTGGGTGAGCATCACTACAATGATAGCGTTATCGGTGCCAGTGCCGCATTGTTGGGGGTAAGCAAGGAAAAAGAGGGTCTGCTCTATACCCGCAAGGGTGGATTTATTGATATCTCCCACGTGAGGGATACCGCAGACTATACGCTCTATCTGTTCAGCCAGATCTATGCTCATCTTGGTCAAGCGTGGGAATTAACCCTGAATAATGAGCTTGCCGCACGTAAAATCCACTTTTTTGCGTTTACACCACCGCCAGCGCCGGCTGAACGCTATACGCTGAGTGCTTATCTGGCGGCCAAACTCGCTTTTCAGCTTGCCGTCTGGCATGAAATAGCGCAATGGTATGGCTATCAATCGGTTCCGGGATTTTCCGAAGGGATTTCGGCTTTTTCCCCGGAAGATCTCTATTCAAACCTGTTGGGTGCACGCTTGACCCTGACCCTGATCTCAGAAGGCCACGCCGCTTCCGTGGAACAGTTTTCGGCTGCAATGGGTAAGATCTTGCCGATGGCGTTGCATGAGCTAGGCGATTATCCCAGATCAGGCACAAAGGCGATGTTTGATAGCGTAGATGGTGTGTGGTGGAACAGTTATCGACGCATTCCGGAGAAGTTTCTGGTACTGCGCCGGAATTACGATATTCAGGACAACCGCTACCCGTTAATGCCTTTCGGTAAAGGGGAAGCGGCCTTGCGCCTGTCCCTGCCTGATCATTACCAGCATTTTGAGTTGGATAAGCTGGCTGAATTCCGGTTATTCCCCAGCAATGAGATGAAAAATCTCCCGCTTCCAACCCCCTACTGGACGGTGAAAGATTTTAAGCGGCTGGCGGTCTATGCCCGACGTGAAGATGAACAGCAGTTGTTGGTTAAATAAAGTAATGATGAAATATCCTTATTCCTCGCGCCGTGAGGAATAAGGAATTGATCGGCAACGTTAAAATCTTATCCCCCCAATACCCCTCGGATTGGGGTATGCTGTTTAATCAGCTCCTGCAAAATCGCTTTCAATAGCTGGCTTTTGCCATTGCCCAATGGCTCCAGCACACTTTTTTCATGCGATTCTGCTTCGGCCAGCAACCCTTTGACCAGTTTTTTCCCGGTTTCAGTCAAACGAACCAATGTCACACGGCGATCATTGCCACCCTTGGAAAAACGCGTCAGATACCCCTGTAACTCCAAACGCTGCAAAACGCGTGTTATGGTCGGTTGTTTACTGACCGTTTTCTGGGCCAGAAGGCTGATGCCTATCGAACCGCTTCCCGCCAACGTCGATAACACCCGCCACTCCAGCACGGATAACCCTTGCGTTTCAACAATATCGTGGAATTCAGAAGAAACCAGCATCCATGCCTGCCCAAGCAGGGCAGGCAGGTAATTGTCAACAAACACTTTTGCGTCTGGCATAAGTTGAACAACCCTTTTTATCTCAGGAAGTATTTTGACTTCCGATTTTAAAAGGTTCACCCGTGAAAAACACGCCACGATAGCGATCCCGTCAATATTTTCCTGATAACAGTGAGCCAAATCGCGGAACGCATGTACTCAGCCCAAGCTGTTTCAATATCATGTAGGTTGTCGCCACAGATGAGGAGATAACCGGCAGCCCCAGCCGATCTTCAATCAGCGCGACTGACGCCAGAGAAGGCATTTGTACACAAGCGGAAGCCACAATCACGTCTACATTGCTGTTCAATCGCTTCGTGATTTCCACCGGTGCCAGCGGATCTTGCCGCCCGACATCAAGGTTATCGGAGATCTCCAGCGAAATGCTGTCGATCACTTCAATGCCCTCATGTTCAATGTAATCAATCACTAATTGGGTCAATGGCTTCATGTAGGGCGTCAGGATGGAGATCCGTTTCGCTCCCAAAGCATGTAGCCCATCCACCAACGCGCCGGCACTGGTCACAACCGGTGCCGGGTATCCGTTTTCCATGGTTCGCAGGTGGAGGCGCTTTTCAGAGATCCGGTGATATCCCTTGCCCATGCTCATAATCGCCACTAAACAGGCATATCCCAGCACATCGACCGCCGCGTCCGACAGTTCAAGGGCACAGCGATCACTGTCGGCATCCATGGCGGCCAGTTCTGCTTTGGTGACCGTTTTCATCCGCATCCGGCTGGCATGAAAGGTAAACCGTTCAGAACCCAGCGCTTCACGGGCACGCAGGATAGCAGGGATTTCGGTTTCCATGGTCGTATTTGAAGAGGGAACAATCAGCCCTACCCGAAAATGCTGCGTGTCACTCATGGCTGATCCTCCTGTGCGGGATCGGTAAACCGGATCGCACTCAGCGGGCGGCGATCCACGCTGAGATCGAAAATATCAAATCGGTTGTAATGCCCCGTGATATCGTGCATTTGGCGAGGCTGAATACAGCGGTTCAAGTCAATATCCGCATAAACGATCCCCTCTCTATCAATCAGGGGATTGCCAATCACCCGACCATCCGGCCCGATGATGCCGCTAAATGCGCTATTGGAACGTGCCAGCAGTGATTCAGCTTCAGGATGGCTGGCTGACATGGCTTGCACAATTTCCGGCGAAATCGTGGAACAGGAGACAATAGTAAAAACTTTGCCTTCAAAGCAGTGGGCTGCCGCCCGTAAACGGATCGCCTCCGCCATATCATAATCCGGCGGGGCAACCGGCAGGGAAATATAACTGGCAACATGCACCAATTCCCCCTGAGCCAACAGAGAAAACCGCGCCAATGTATTGGTATTTTCGCCACAGGCCAGCACGCCCAACGGGCCGATGCGGGTATCATGGACTGTTAGCGAACTCGCATCCCCGTTGGCCCATGTCAGCTTTTCTGCCCATGTCGGCACCAGCTTGCGGTGACGTCCCAAAATCTGCCCTTCATCAGACAGGGTCACCAAGGTGTTATAGAGCGTTGCCACGCCATTGGGACTGCGTTCATTGACCCCAATCACCACGTTGATGTGGTGACGTGCCGCAGCCTGTGCAATTTTGTTGATCTCCGGCCCCGGGATTTCAATGGCCGACTTGCACAGTTTTTCAAACCACGGGCTGCCTTGTATCGGGTTCATCACCCAGTTCCAATAGGGATATCCCGCCACAAAGACTTCAGGAAAGGCCACCAAACCGGCTCCTTTGTCTGCCGCTTCTTGGATCAGCCGACAAACAAGATCAACCGTCGCCCCGGTATCCAGAAAGATGGGCGCAGCCTGTACCGCAGCCGCCTTGAACTTAGGAAGTTTCAGCATATCAGGCTCCTGTTTTATTTACACCGCAATCACGCAGTGACGTAGGTCGCCAACTTTTTCAAGGTACGCTTCAATCACATCCCCCGGCCAGAGCCACTCTTGTGGATCACGCCCCGCCCCGACACCTTCCGGCGTTCCCGTGGCAATGATATCCCCCGGCTCCAGCGCGATACCTTTGCTGATATCAGCAATCAAGGTATTGACGTTGAACAACATATGACGTGTATTGGAATGCTGTTTGGTCACCCCATTGACTTTGAGACTCAAAGCCAGATCCTGCGGGTTGGGAATTTCATCAGCAGTGACAATACAGGGGCCAAAAGGTGCATAAGTATCCTGCCCCTTGGAGTAGATCCACTGTCCGGCACGGCGGCAATCACGGGCGCTCATGTCAATCATCAGGCTATAGCCAAAAACATATTTCAATGCTTCCGCTTCCGCTACGCCTTTGGCGCGGGTGCCGATAATCACCGCCAGTTCCACTTCCCAATCCAGTTGCTGGGTGATCTCACGGTTATGTTCAATCGCGTCACCGGGGCCAATCACTGTGGTTGGCGGTTTAGAAAAAATCACCGGTTCTTTTGGCAGATCTTTTGCCGTATCCAGAGAGCGGCTGGATTCCGCCACATGTTCGACATAATTCAGGCCAATGCCAAAGATGTTTTTCCGGGGGCGGGGAATTGGGGCAAGAATTTTCACATTCTGCAAGGGGTGTGAAACGCCCGCCGGCCACAATCCGTTGAACGAGGCTAACAGCGCGGTTGTGCTGCTCACCGCCAAAGGCCCCAGATCAATAAACTCCAGCATGTTATCCGGCAATTGACTCCCTGCATAAGCCGCCAGCTTTGCCAAGTCTACGACGTGATGATTGACAATCGCCCCTAACCGCGCGGCAGCCGTTACTTCTGAACGGTAAGTGATTAAACGCATCTCTTATCCTCTCACTGGTTGGTGCCCATCGTTATCAGTCAGGGCTTCTTCGTAATACAATCGCAATGCCTGCATGACAGGCAAATCGTTGAAACAGAACAGGCAGGCATCATCCGTTTGTGACGTATTCACATGTTCATGCCATGCCCATGAAGGGACGCAGAAAATATCCCGCTCCTGCCAGTCAAACCGTTGGCCATCAATCACGGAATAGCCCTGCCCTTTCGCCACTTGATAGATGAAACTCCCGGTATGCCGATGTGCCTTGCCGACAAAACCGGGGCGCAATAACTGCATACTGGCACCGAGCGTCGGCATCACATGACCGCCCGTTAGCGGATTGATGTAGTGCATCAGGATGCCATCAAAAGACGAGCCTTCTGCAACACGCGCGTAACGATGCAAGGCTTCATAAGTCGGCCCCCATTGGTATCTGAGCAACGGGGAATAAGGCTGATCCCAGCCAACATTTTGCGGGCGCAAGGCAGGGGCACCCCAGAGTGCAATAGAGGAATCGATGGTTTCAGTCACCGCCTGCCCCAAATCAGGGTGCACTTTATAAAAACTAGCCTCCAATACGTTAACCAGTGGAATATCCAGGCCATCCTGCCAGATACACTGTGAGCCATCAGGCTCAACGCCGTGCTCATGCCAAGTGCCATTGGGCGTTAAGACGAGATCATTGGCTTCCAGCAACATTTTCTGCCCATCAACAATGGTGTAAGCACCGTGTCCTTCCATGATAAAACGCAGGGCAGAAGAGGAGTGGGCATGTGCCGATGCCACTTCGCCCGGCCGCATGGTCTGGAGACCGGAATAGAGCAAGCCGACAGTGGTAGACATTTCCCGCTCTCCTGAATTGTTCAGGTAGACCACACGGCGCCCGGCTTGTTCCGGCGTGACCAAATCAGCCGATTTTATTACGTGCTCACGCAGATCACGGTAACGCCACAGTACCGGCACCGAGGCGGATTTAGGCTGCCAAGGCTCTATTTTATTGGCGATGGTCCAGAGTGCCCCTGCCCGGTACTTGCCTAACTCCTCGTAATACGCCAGCAGTTCAGGGCTGTCGGCAACATTGGCACGTCCGATAATATTTTCCCTGTATTGATCATGTGATTGGGTACTTTCTTTTTGAGACATCGCTTTTTGAGGCATCGCTTTTTGAGGCATAGATCGTTGAGACATAGCTATCTCCTTTACGGATAACAAATAAGGCAGAAAGTGAGTACAACTTGCAATCTAATGGGTATCTTTCTGAATGAATTGCCGCTCTAACTGTTCTTTGCCGTAAAGGTACGGCTTCGGCCAGTTGATACCCGTCCAGCCATATCTGGCACATTCATGCAGCAGCCAAGCTGGATCGGCTAAGAACGGACGGGATAAAGCACAAAGATCGGCACGACCCGAAGCAATAATGCTGTTGATTTGATCCGCATCGGTCATCGCCCCGACCGCAATTACCGGTACATTGCCCTCATTGCGAATGCGATCCGCCATCGGGGTTTGGTACATTCTCCCGTAGACAGGTTGCTGCTCAACAGAAACTTCCCCGGTGGAACAATCCACCATATCCACGCCGGCGGCATAAAGACGACGGGCGATCTCTACCGCTTCATCAACTGTTGTTCCCCCTTCCACCCAATCCGTGGCAGAAATACGCACGGATATCGGTAAATCCATCGGCCAGACATGGCGTACCGCTTTGAAGACGGCTAACGGGAAGCGCAGCCGGTTTTCCAGCGAACCGCCATATTCATCATCGCGCTGGTTCGTCAGCGGGGAGATAAAACTGGACAGCAGATAACCGTGTGCGGCCTGTATCTCCAGCCAGTCAAAGCCCGCTTCGATGGCGCGCTGCGTTGCCGCGACAAACTGCGCAATAATGTCTTTCATTTGCGCTCGGGTAAGCGCCGCCGGCACTTGTGATACGCCGGGTAAATAGGGCAACGCCGAGGCGGAAACCAAGGGCCAGTTGCCCTCTGGCAAAGGGTGATCCGATTGTTCCCACCCCAGTTGGGTTGATCCCCGTCGCCCTGCATGTCCCAGTTGAATTCCGATCTGTGAGTCAGAGTGCTGGTGGACAAAATCGGTGATCGTTTTCCACGCCTGTACATGCTGATCGTTCCATAATCCCGTGCAGGCCGGCGTGACGCGTGCCTGTGGAGAAATGGCGGTCATTTCAGCGATCAGCAAACCCGCACCGCCCAATGCCCGGCTGCCAAGGTGCGCCAGATGGAACGATCCCGGAGTCCCTTCCACGGCACTATACAGCAGCGTGGGCGAGACAACGACCCGATTTTTCAACAGCACGCCCCGTACCCGATAAGGCGTCAGCAAGGGTGGGATCAGTGGTGAAAATGGGGTCGATGTTCGGGCAAACCAGCGCTCATAATTTTCCAGCCAAGCCCTATCCCTTAATCGCAAGTTTTCATGGGAAATGCGCTGTGAACGAGTTAACAGTGAATAAGCAAATTGTTCGGGCGGAAGAGCGTCATAGCGCACGACATTTTCGAACCACTCCGTTGAATTGCGGGCAGCATTCTGGATTTTCAGGACTTCCACGCTGCGCGATTGCTGATAATCGGCCAAACCTGCCGGCAAATTCCCATGATGGGCTTGCAGGCGGCTGGCCAGTTCAATCGCATCTTCCAATGCCAATTTTGTGCCGGAGCCAATGGAAAAATGGGCGGTATGGGCGGCATCTCCCATTAACACAATCGGGACAGGCTTGCCGTTATCTCCCTCGGGCGTGATCCAGTGCACCCAATTCCTGCAAATGATGCGGGGAAAACGTATCCAAATGGCGGCACCACGCAGATGGGCGGCATTGGAGATTAATGGATGCCCATCCAGCCACGGTGCGAATATTTTTTCACAGTAGGCAATCCCCCCTTCCTGCGACATTTTGTCGATGCCCGCAGCCAGCCAAGTCTCTTCCGTTGTTTCAACAATAAAAGTCGATAGCCCTTCCTGAAATTGATAGGCGTGAACTTGAAACCAGCCATGCTCTGTTTCAACAAACAGAAACGTAAACGCATCAAAGATCTTGCGCGTTCCCAGCCAGACAAAACGGCAATGCCGCTGATCGATATCAGGCTGGAAAAATTCGGCATAATGGGTGCGGATCTGGCTATTAAGCCCATCCGAAGCAACCAGCAAATCGGCATGGTATTGGCGGGCAATCGCCTGCTCATCCTCAACCTGAGCTTCAAACACCAGCTCAACCCCAACCTCAAGGCAGCGATCTTGCAGGATATTCAGGAGTTTTTTACGGCCAATGCCAATAAAACCATGACCGCCACTGCGATTGACCGTTCCCTTGAAGTGGATATCAATATCATCCCAACGGCTAAACGCCTTGCCAATCGTTTCAGCCGAAACCGGATCAGCCTGATGCAGGTTTTCCAACGTGGCATCGGAAAACACCACGCCCCAACCAAACGTGTCATACGGACGATTGCGCTCAATCACCACGACGCGATTATCCGGATCCTGCAACTTCATCAGCAGACCGAAATACAACCCCGCCGGCCCACCGCCAATACAGACGATATTCTTACCGCTGACGGGATGCTGATCTGGCACTGCATTTTTGCCGGTGACTGTTTTACCTGTTACAGTATTTTTACCGCTTAAATTCATCTTTCTTCTCCTGCCGCACGATATCTACCCCATGCGATAGTTAAACTAAGTTAAACTAAGGTGGCTGTTTAACTAGGGCATCTGCTCAGTTAACGCATAGTAAAACTCATCGGGGATGGGGATAGTTTGATGGGTATCCAGTGACGTCGTGACATAAGTCTGAGTGGCGCTCATCCTCAATTCACCTTCTTTGCTGACGCAGCGCTGAAGCAGCGTCAATGATTTTTTGCCGATTCTTTCAACCGATAACTCCAGCCAAACCTGATCCCCCATTCTGCTGATTGCCTTAAACTCTGCCTCCAAATGCACCGTTGGCAGCCCAAAGCGATATTTGGCGATGTAGTTGGCAAACCCCGTTGGCGTCAATTCATCGAACCAATCTTCCAGCAAATTATTGAACATCACGAAATATTGCGGGTAAAAGACGATCCCCGCCGGATCACACTCAGAAAAGCGAATTTTATGGGGCTGTATAAATCTAAGCAGACTCATTGCAGACTCCTTAAGGTAGTTTTTTTTAATTAATATAAAGAGAGGCGCCGTTGGCACGCGCGTAATTGATCACCCTGCTCATCCGCCAATGCCGCTTCACGCAATTGCCGCAGGCTGGCGGGGGATAAATCATGCAGATGGTGATCAACAATCGCCATCAGGGTTTGAAAATGGCTTAATCCACGAGCGTGAGTCTCACCATATCCCTTGATTAAGCGCTGACATTGGGCGATTTCCAAGGCCAGATCGGGATCACGCTTTGCTACTACGCCAATTCGCCACAGCCACCCTTCAATGCGTACCGTTTCATGCTGAAAACGCAGCGTATGACGGCGCATTCGACGCCAATGTGCCAAGATATAAAGCAGCAGGTATCCCGGGATAGAGCTGGTGGTCATCACACGCCCGCGGCTGAGTAATTTTTCCAATAGACGGTTGATGACATGAGGACGGGACAACCAGCGGCCAAAACTTGCCGGCAGGATGTCACAAATTTCTGCCATTCTGGGGTGAAGAAAGTCTTTTATTTCAATCAGTTGACCGACACGCGTCCGCATATCTTGCTTAATGCGTTCGAATCGGCCGACACGCGTTTTGAGATCGGCGACCCGAATGGTGTCTTCATAAGCCATCCACAGCGCCAAATGGCGGGCAGTTTCACCCAGTAATGGCTCATCCTGCCTGACTGCTTGCTTGATAAGTTTTTGCAGGCGGTCGAGATATAAACGGGCATAGGCCGGATCTTGATAATCGATCAGCCGCCTGACCCCTTCAATCACAATGTCATGGATGCAGGGCGGGATTTTTTGCCGGATATGTAGCAGCAACGCATTGATTTCGTTGTTATGAGAAAGCGTGTTATGGGAACGAGAGTTATGAGAACCCGATTTTTTGTTTGGGGCAGGTGTTTCTGATGCCATTTTTCCTGCACTGCTTGATTTCGCTTCTGATTGCGCCCGACTCAATCCCAAACTAAAGGCTTGCAAACTGGGTGTTATTCCCACTTTCTTCTTGATGATCGCCGCTTCAAACTGATGACGGGTGAACGGCAAAATCTCCGCACCACAAAGTGCACCAAACAAGACAGCACTGATCACACTACCGCTCTTTTCCGCCACCCGCGCCATATCAAAATAGATAAAACGCAAGGCCGCTTGTCGGGATTGCCGGATCAACACGCCGCTATCCACGCGCCCATCGCCCATTGCCGAACGCTCCCCCATCGAAAATACCCGATGGCTTGAGGCAATCAGCGTCGTGCGATCAGGGGTGACAAAACCGCGTTGGACTGCACGTCCGGCTTCCATCAATTCCGAGGCCAGCACAATATCCACATCACCGGCCGTCGGCATCAGTGCCAGCACGGGTGCTGATCCCCCAGACCCGGCAGCAACAGGGAACAATTCAACATAATAAATGGTTGCCCCGGTTCGTTGGGCAACACCGGGCACGGAAGTCGTTTGGGCGAAATAGCCATTTTCTTCTCCCAAGGTCACCAGCCAATCTGCCAGTACACCGCCCCCTTCTCCTCCCATCGCCAAAATAGCAATTTTAATCGGTTGGTTGAGCGCAGTTGTCAATTGGGAATGATTGGATAATGGCATAGTGATTACTCCTGCTTAAAAATCATATTGCTTGCGACGCTTAACATCGCGACGCTGCAAATAACCGATAAGCCCTTGGCGAATATGATGGATCAGGCGTTCCCAACGGGTGGGATTCATAATGATCCGCGCCTTGAAGAAAGAGGGGCATAACACGGCCGCGTGAGAGACTTCCCCACACAGCCCACAGCCGACACAGCTATTCAATACCGTTGCCACCGGATCAGTGCGCAAGGGATCGGGATTCGGCTTAATCGATAAAGATGGGCAGCCGGACAAGCGGATGCAGGAGTGATCGCCCGTGCAGGTATCGGGATCGACCCCGAATTGCTCACGGACAACCCGCTTTCCTTGTGCAATCGCCCCTTTGATCCTGGCCTTCTCACGCCGTTGCTTATTCAACATGCACTCGCTCTGCGCCACCAAGACTTTTGGCCCGTTTCCACCCGTTCCCTGTTCACCGACGGCCTGTTCACCCACTGTAAGCGCCTCACGCAGGGTCTTCATCATGGCCTTAAGATCATAAGTCCGCTTAATCGTGCGTACCCATTTTACGCCGACACCTTTGACGGCTTTTTCGATGTCATGGCCGGTACTGCGATGGGCATTCACCGCGACGGAAGAGGGAATATCCTGCCCTCCGGTGGCGGAGGTGTAGCTGTTATCGACAATAATGGTCAGATTGTCGCTGCGGTTAAAAACGCTGTTGGCGATACCACTTGTTAACCCGTTGTGCCAGAATCCCCCATCCCCCATCACCGAGATTGCCCGCTTGTTCGCCACCGGCGTATTCAGTGCCGCCGCACTCGCGGCACCCAATCCATAGCCCATGGTGGTATTGCCCAAATTAAAGGGGGGCAAAATGGCAAATAAGTGACAACCGATATCGGCACTGACATGATGTTGTCCCAATTCCCGTTCAACCAACTTGAGTGCCGTAAAAATCGGGCGTTCCGGGCAACCGGTGCAAAATCCGGGTGGACGGGCATGAACCGCCTTTTCCAGTACATGATTTTGCTCAGTCGGTAAGGTCACGGCCGGAATACGTACCTGACAGGCAGATACCGCGCTTTCCACGGTAATTTTGCCATAGCGTTCAAGGAACGCCCGCAGTGCTGATAACACGGTGGCCGTGTTGTATTCTCCCGCCATGGGCAACAAATCTTTGCCATGTAACCGCGTGGCGATCTCACGCTGGCGCAAGATATTGGCAACATTCTGCTCCACAAAATTGGGCTGCCCCTCTTCCAGCACTAAAATCGCCCGTTTGCCATGACAAAAACGTTCAAGCTCTTCGTCAATTAACGGATAGGCGACATTCATGACATACAGCGGGATTTGGCTGTTGCCGAAAACATCCGCCAGTCCGAGCAGATTCAGGGCGCGGATCACGGTGTTATAACACCCACCTTGCAGGGCAAGGCCAATATCGTCAGCCTGTTCAGCGAAAAACTCATTCAGGGCGTGCTGTTGGATAAAACGCACGGCAGCCGGCCAGCGGTTCTGCACTTTTTCTTTCTCATGCAGAAAACTGGCGGGAGGCAGCACGATGCGGCTGAGATCGCGCGCCGGGTTTTCCAGCGCATCCTTAATCGTGAACGCGGACGCGCGATTTTCTTCGCACACAAACCGGCCATGCACATGGCAGGCACGAATGCGCATCTGCAACATCACCGGCGTATTGCTGGCTTCCGACAGCTCAAATCCCCACTTTACCGCCTGCACAATCGAGGGCAGATTGGGACGTGGATCGAGCAACCAGATCTGTGATTTCATGGCGAAAGCATGGCTGCGCTCCTGCATGATGGACGATCCCTCACCATAATCCTCACCAACAATAATCAGTGCGCCACCCACGACGCCTCCCGATGCCAGATTTGCCAACGCATCTGCGGCAACATTCGTCCCCGCTGTCGATTTAAAGGTGATGGCACCACGCAGGGGGTAATTCACGGAAGCGGCCAGCATGGCGGCCGCAGTGGCTTCACTGGCACTGTTTTCAAAGCGGATGCCATATTCAGCTAACACATCTTGAGCATCCACCAATACGTCCATCAGATGGGAAATCGGCGCACCCTGATAGCCTGCCACATAGGCAACGCCGGCTTCCAGCAGGGCTTTTGTCACAGCCAGGATGCCTTCACCACTGAAAACGTCGCCTTGTCCCAAACGCAATTTTTTCACTTCCTCAACAAATGATCGCTCTGCCATGTTTACCTCACCATGTCCGCCTTACACCTTTTTGTTATCTCTTATGTAATTCGGCTATGAGTTAACGGTCAATGCATGATTTGTCATGTAATTGTGATTTATGCAGGGAGTGGATAAAGCGTGCAGCAGGTGGACAATTATTCTGTAAAAACAGGCAGGAAGTGATTAAATTTGAATATCACGGTCAGCATTACTTATGGGGGGAATGCGGATAACTTGAGAAACGCAATGATTCAGGTATGGCTAAATACCTTATATTGCTAAATGAGCCAAATATTAATTTGTCCATTTCCAATTTAGGATGAATCTCACCGCAATATTGACTTTCATTTGAATAAATGGAGGTCATTTATATATTTAATGCAGGTATATCATTTATTATTACGTTGTTTTTTATTAAAAAAGACAGAAAACAAAAAATCTCATTGCTAAAAACAGTTTTTTGTGACCAAAATCATAAAATTAAAATGATCATGATTTTGTCAAAGCCATTATCTATTTTTTTCTTTTATTTCATATGACTACAAGAAGCCACCTTTTATAGATAAATATTAATTGGTTCAATACACTAATCAAACACGCCATCTCAGTATATTATTTTTCAGCGGCAATCATTTTAACTTTTTACACTATCATTGTCGGAGGCCGTTTTTTATTTCACTTGATTTAATTTGGTCTTTACTCATTCGTTATTTATTATTGCCCCCATTTTATTCACCACGGATCCGCCGAGATATTCGGACAACAGAGTCCCTTCAAATTATCGGAAAACAACGTATTGCGTCCTTAATTAACAAATTTGTCGGAGACAATGTGAGTTAGATTTAAATCTTGTACCCGAATGTTATGGCCTGCGTTGTTATCAGGCGGGAGCCTATTACATAACATTCCATCATCTCAGGGAGACACACCATGTCAATAAAGAAGCACATCGATAAATTGAAGAAAGGACAAGCCCTTGTTCAGCAGGGGCAAGGGGCTGTTCAGAAAGCAAAACAGGTTGCTGGCAAATTGGGCGGCGGCATGTCAGGGACGGCAGGCTTAATTCCGGGCGGGGGTTATGCCGGCGGGATAGGCGGCAATTCAGGCAGCAGTATATCGGGCACTACAGGCTTAATCTCCGGTGGGGGTTTTACCGGTGGAAAGGGGCTAGCAGAACGCTCAGTCGGGGGACAGAGTGCAGCGACCAAGACGCTGGAAAAAGTCGGTCAGATGCTGATGGGCGGGAGTGACCCGAGTGGCCTGCAATTTACCCTGACCGCAGGGGGCTTATTACCGCAAACGTTTGTGGTGACTGATTTCACCCTGAACGAAAGTTTTTCCCAGCCGTTCAGCCTGAGTGTGGGACTGGCGAGTGCCGACCCGGCTATCAACTTTCCGGCCGTACTGGATCGCACCGCCACGCTGACTATTCTGCAAAATGGTATCGAACAACGCAGCATCACGGGGATTGTTGCCCGCTTTGAGCAGGGTAACACCGGGTTGCACCAGACCACTTACCAGATGATTATCCGGCCTGACCTGTGGCGCACGACCCTGAGACAGAACTCGCGCATTTTCCAGCAACAGGATATTGCTACCATCATCACTACCCTTCTGAAAGAACATAAAATCCGCGATGTGATCTTCAGCCTGCGCCACCCTCATCCGGCACGCGAATTCTGCGTACAGTATCAGGAAAGCGACTTCGATTTCCTGCAACGGCTGACGGCCGAAGAAGGCATTTTCTACTTCTTCGAATGCAGTAACGGGCGCAACACGCTGGTGTTTGCCGACGACTGCGGTTCAGTGCCGCCGGGCATACGCCTGCCCTATCAGCCGGGTGAAAGCAGTACACTGGGAGAACCGGCTGTCAACAGCCTGACCAGCAGCGCACAAATACGGCCGGCTCAGGTCAAGCTTAAGGATTACACCTTCAAGAACCCAGCGTGGCCGGCGGAATTTAGCCAGCAGATACGGGATGAAAATCTGCAACAACTGTACTACGAGCATTACGATTACCCCGGCCGCTTCAAAGACGAAGCGCATGGCAAGGACTTTACCCGCTACCGGCTGGAGGCATTGCGCAGCGATGCGATGATGGGACAGGGCAGCGGCAATGCGATAGCGCTACAGCCGGGCAAATTGTTTATCCTTACTAACCATCCACGGGCAGACCTGAACCAGTCATGGCAGACCGTTTCCACCAGCCACAGCGGCAGCCAGCCGGGCGCCCTTGAAACGACAACCGGCGACAGCGGCACCACGCTGCACAGCCACTTCTACTTTATCCGCCAGAATCAGAACTGGCGTCCGGCACTGCTGGCCAAACCGGTGATGGATGGCCCACAAATTGCCAAGGTTGTCGGGCCGGCGGGGGAAGAAATCTTCTGTGACCAGTACGGCCGCGTGCGCCTGCAGTTCCCGTGGGACCGATACGGTAAGAGCGACGACCAAAGCTCCTGCTGGATACGGGTCAGCCAGCCGTGGGCAGGTCAGGGCTGGGGGATGCTGGCCATCCCACGTATCGGCCAGGAAGTGGTGGTGGATTTCCTGCACGGCGACCCGGACCAGCCGATAGTGACTGGCCGCACCTACCACGCCAGCAATATCCCGCCGGGAAAACTGCCGGGCAGCAAAACCCAGATGGCACTACGCTCCAAGACCCACAAGGGCGAAGGGTATAACGAACTGCTGTTTGAGGATGCCAAGGGCAGTGAAAAGCTGTCGCTGCACGCACAGAAAGACATGTACACCAAAGTACTCAACAACCGTGATACCCATGTGATCGCCAACCACACTGAGACCGTGGAGAAAAACCAGATCATCAAGATCAATGAGAACAAAGAGGAAACGGTCACGCTCAACAGCACGGAAACAGTGAAGGAGATGCGCAAACTGATTACTGGTAAAAACTACATTATCGAAGTCGGTGCACACAAGGCAGAGACCATCACTAATACCCTTTCCATCACGACCGGTGATGTGATTGAGCTGAAATGCGGTGCAAGTGTCCTGCGTATGGACAGCAGCGGCAAGATTACCCTTCAGGGCAGTGAGTTCAAATTTGAAGCCAGCGGCCCGGTACAAATCACGGGTAAAGATATCGACCTGAATTAGAAAGGACGGATTGAGATGGAATTTCGTAACCTGACTCCCTTTGCGGTGATGAACTATTCAATGCTGGATGTGGAGGATGTGGAGCACCACGTTGCAGTAATGAAAATCGGCTACCAGTTACTGCCTGCCGGACAAGGGGAATATAGCGCTGAATTACTGCCTACGCCGCCCCTGTGTTTACAGGATGAATACCGGGGGCAGATGAATGCCTCGCAGGTATTACAGGAAAGTGACCTTGCCCCGTTTAAACCGCGCTGTGACGTGATTGTCAACGGCACGGCTTATGCCCCTGATGGCCGCCCCTGTACGGAGTTTCCGGTCCGGCTGCAGGTGCAAAGCAAGCAGGGCCAAACCCTGCTCGACAAAACCCTGACCATAACCGGGGAACGGGAATTTATCCGTGATGCTGGCGGTCATTGGCAACTGACTGACCCAAAACCTTTTGCAACGCTGCCGCTGGATTACCGCTATGCTTTTGGTGGCGAATGCAAAATTCAGGCGGATGACAAAGCAGGTGCACAGCTTAAGGAAAGCGATCGGCTGACACCAGAACAACGCCAACAACATCCTGACGGAGAAAAAGACCCTGTTGCTCATGCCACCTGTGAAACCAATCCGCTGGGGATGGGGTTTGTCACGCCGTGGTATGCCAACGCCAAACAACTGACTCGCTACCCTGCCCCGCGCATTACCCGGCCGGATGCGCCCTTCACCGCACAGCATTTTTCTGCCCAACTGGCGGGCACCTTATCGCCCGATACCCCGGCCTGCCAGCCGCAAGGCATGGGCCTTGTCGGCCGGGCGTGGCTGCCCCGCCGCCAGCTTGCCGGCACTTACGATGCCGACTGGCTGGCACACCGCCATCCCTATCTGCCGAAAGATTTTGACTTTGGCTATTGGAACGGCGCACCAGTTGACCAACAGATCGACTGGCCGGAAACCAATATTGCCATCACGTTAAGCGGCCTGACACCTGATGGTGACCTGCATGTCACCCTGCCGGGGCACCGCCCGTTTATCCTGCTGCGGATGCAGAACGGCATTCTGCTGCCTGTTCCTATGCGTATGGACACGTTAATTATCGACAGCGAGGCAAGGACGCTGCATATGACCGGCCGACTGAGCTTCAAAACCTCCCTGCCCGTGCGGGTCGCTGAAGCGCGGTTTGAAATCAACCCAGATGCGCCCTTGCTCAAACTGACACCACTGGAAGAGGAGAAAAAGGATGGCTGATAACCACATTGCCCGCACGGCGGGGAGCTGGATGATCGTCGGCATGTTGCCGGACGTGTGCAAAACCCCGATGGGATCTTCCACTCCGCCGATCCCCTATCCGGTCGTCGCAAAACTGGCAGACAGCTCAGCGCCGGAGAAAACTGTGCGCGCCAACGGCCAGCCGGTGGTGGTATTTGCCCTCAGCTTTGTACCACAAACAATTGGCGATCAGCCGGGTGTGGCAAATGGTGTTAAGAGTGGCACGGTGGGCGCGAAGTGCCATCCCAAAGCGCATACAAAAACTGTCCGGGCCGGCAATAAACTGGTCCTGCGCCACGGGGATGAATTTTGGATGAACGGAGCATAAGGACGAAAACGATGTCAGAAGATAAATCTAACCGAGAGGAAGTGTCGTCAGAAACGGACGAATACGTTCCTCCACAACCCAATACGGCCTTACCACCAAAACCACGCAGTGACAGCCCGACCGGTGAGGGCAACACGCTGGGTAAAATCATTGGTCAGGCACCACAGGGGGAGAATCCGCCTCATGAGGCGAACCCGGCGGTGATACCGGAAAGCAAACCCGAAATGAGCGCATGGGAAGCGCTGAAGACGATGGGAAAAGCGTTGGGAAACGCTGCCGTAGACAAAGCCAAAGAAACAAAACAAGACCTGTCAACCGTAAGCGGATGGAACCCGATTGAACAACAGAAAGGCATTGCCAAAACCGTCAGTAATACCGCCGTGGGGCTGGGCGAAATGGCCGTTAAGGGCGGAATGCTGAACTCCGCTCGTGAAGTGGACGAATCGGCCCGTTCGTTAGCTTTCTGGGGGAAAGTCTTTGGCAACCCTGACACCGAAAAGCAGGCGGAAGTGATAGGCGAAGTCGCCGATGCCGGCCGCACGAATGCCAAACAGTTTAATCTTGACGAGTACAAGATGGCACTGGACACGCCCGGACAACGTATTGGCGGCACAGCCGCTGAAATTGCCATGTTATACACCCCGATAAAAGGCATGGGCGCGGCGGGTTCAGCGACTAAAGCAACCGCAGAAGCCGGTACACTGGCGGCACAGATCGGTAAAGCAGAGGAACTTGCAAAAGCCGGGATACAGGCGACTAAAAATGCCAAACCTGCCCCTTCTGCCGCAGGTGGCATAGTCAAGGAAAGACCCGCGACATCTCCGAAAACGGAAGTAAAGACCACAACAGAAAAGCCAGTCGATAACGCCACCCCGTCCGGCCAAAAAAAGGGGAATGACAACGGGTTGTCCAGCACAGAGGGCGATCCGGTCGATATGGCCACCGGCGACTTCCTGCAAGTCTGGCCGGTTCTTGCCATTCCAGGGTTGTTGCCGATACACCTCAGCCGAACCTACCGCTCAACGGCGGATTTACACGGCCTGTTTGGTGCCAAATGGGCAGATGACTGGTCACTGAAACTGGTTATCCGTCGGGGAGAAGTACACTATACCCATACCGATGGCGTGGTCTACGACTTTGCCACACCGGATAAGCGGATCTTATCCCGTAACCGTAATCTTCCCCATTGCCTGCTGACGGGCGAACTGACCGGCGAATTGTGCCTGACCGACCGCCGCACCCAATTGACGTACCATTTCAGCCCGCAGCCAGGCAACACGCGCACATTGTCCGCCATCACTGACCGACGTCAGAACCGAATTGATTTTATCTACGATAAACAGTCGCAACTGACGGAAGTCACCCGTAATGACGGCCTGCGGTTAAGCCTGCATTATCTGGACGGTCGGCTTCACACGATCAATATGCAAGAAAACCGCGAAGGCCAGCCTGCCGGACAACGTCTGTTGACCTGTCAATATGACTCACAGGGATATCTGAACGAGTGTGATGCTTTCCAGCATAACCACCTGTGGCACGAATATGATGCGCAGGGGCGGATGACCCGCTGGCATGATACCGACCAGACTGACCTGACGATAACTTATGACGACCGCGGCCGGGTACTCAGCACCACCTCCCCCAGCGGCTATTGGCATGACCGCTTCCGCTATGATGACAACGCCCGCATTACCACTTATCTGGATGGCGAAGGCGGTGAAACCCGCTACCACTACGACCCGAACGGGCTGGTGATACGGGAAGTAGATCCGCTGGGACGCATCACCCGCCGCCAGTGGCGACACAGCCTGCTGATGTGGGAAAGTGACCCGATGGGGCAGATGACGGCTTTTGATTACACCCCTGACGGTGCGCTGACCGAAGTGAAACTGCCGACCGGCGATACTTTTGCTTACGGTTATGATGAACACGGGCAGCTTATCGAAAGTATCCTGCCGACCGGCGAACGTTGGCAATTTCACTATGATGAGCAGGGCAACCTGACCGAACTGACCAATCCGCTGGGGCACAAAGAAGAATACCAATACGGTACTCATGGCGAATTGCGCCAGCGTCTGTTACCGGATGGCCGCCAGTGGCACTATGCCTATGACGAGAAACAACGGCTGGCTGCCGTGATGACACCGGATGGCGAAACCACGAGCCTGCAACTGGATGAACTGGGCCGCCTGCGCCAATTCACCGATGCCCTCAAACAGCAGACCCACTACCGTTATAGCAACGACCATGCCAGCCTTAACGGCAGCCTGACCGAAGTTGAATTGCCGGATGGTGTTACCCAGCAACTGGAATATGACAGTGAGCGGCGCGTGGTGGCCGTCACTGATGGCGAAGGCCGTACCACTCGTTACACTTACGGCGCGTTTGACCTGCTGACCACCGTCACCCGCCCCGACGGTACCACCCTGAAATTTGGCTATGACAAGCTCACCCGGCTGAGTACTGTTACCGCCTCCACTGGGGAGGTATACCGCTATGAGCGGGATGCGGCTGGCCAGATTATCCGGGAAACCGATTTTACCGGCCGTACCCTTGAATATCAGTACGATAAACTGGGACGCCGTGTACTGACTCAATACCCTGATGGTCAGCAACTTCGCTGGCACTATTCCGCCGCAGGCTTGCTGGTCAAGCAGGAAAGCTGGCAGCCGGAAGAAAACCAACAGGTGCTTAAAGACACCACCACTTATGCCTACAACAAACGGCACCAACTGGTGAAAGCCACCAATGCCGATGCCATTGTCGAGTATGAGTATGACAACACCACTGGCTTGCCGACCTGTGAGCGTATCAACGGGCGGGAAATCACCCGCAAATGGAATAACCTGACCGGGCGTCCTGTCAGTGAAAGTGTGGATGGCAATACCCTGCACTTCGGCTATAACCCGATGGGTGCACTGAACCACTTTCAGCTCAACCAGCATACCCCGCTGACCTTCCAGCATGACGTCTTAGGCAGGGAAACGGTACGCGAAAGTGCCAACGGTTTTATTCTTGCCAGCCGCTACACGGCGACCGGCTTGCTGGCGCATCAATCGGCGGGGCAGGCCACCCCCTTTTTCAGGGAAACGCTGGCACAAAATGACCCGCATTTTCCGCCACAAGCTTCTGCGGTCAACCGGAGCTGGCAATATGACCGTGCCCATAATGTGCGGGTGATTGACGACAGCCGCTGGGGGCAGACGCGCTACCGCTACAATACCAACGACCAAATCCTGCATACCCTGTTTGACGGCAATCGCCCCCATGAGGAGCAATTTGGCTACGATGCCAACGGCAACCTGAGCCAGCACCTGCCCGTGGATGCACAAGGCGCGATGGAACAAATGACCCAACGCCAGAACGCCGGGCGGGTGGTGCAGCACGGCGATATCCGCTATCGCTATGATGACAATGGCCGTCTGGTGGAAAAGACCGAGCAGCGGGATGGCTTCCGCCCGCAGGTCTGGCGCTACCGTTGGGATACGCAAAACCAGCTTACCCACTGCGAAACCCCGGACGGCTCACGCTGGCACTATGTCTATGATCCGTTTGGCCGAAGGATCCGAAAACTCAAGGTTCACGATGGAAAGCTGACGGCGACCAACCTGCAACGATGGCTAAATGGCCGGCCGGATTTAACGCCCCGCGCCACCGAAATTTACGGGCAAGAGTACCTGTGGAGCGGTGACCAGTTGGTTGAGGAGACGCCGGTTTACGCCGACGGCTCTCTGGCACTGGACAGCCGCGTGCGCTGGCTGTACGAGCCGGGGGCACTGACGCCCTCCGCGCGTGTTGAAAAAGGCAAGCTGCATTACATTGTCAGCGACCATCAGGGCACCGTGCGCGAAATGCTCAACGAAAACGGCACGCTGGTCTGGGCGCAGCGGCTGAGCACGTGGGGCAAGGCGGAGAAATCGCAGGTGATTGCCTCGAATGACCCGGATTACCATGTGGGCTGTAATTTTAGGTTCTGCGGGCAGTATGAGGATGAAGAGTCGGGGCTATACTATAATCGGTTCCGATATTATTCGCCGGAGACGGCGCAGTACATCTCGCCCGACCCGATAGGGCTGCTGGGCGGGGTGAATCCGTATGGGTATGTGCATAATCCAGCTAACTGGATCGATCCGTTCGGGTTGCAAGTTGTAAATGCTTCATTATCAGGAAATAGCCATCCTACAAGCTCAGCACAAGGAGCACTGCTTAAACAATATTACAGCACAGCAGAAAGTGCTAATGATGCTGTAAATAATTTAAAAGCAACAGGAAAATTGCCAAATAACTATGTAACAAAAGCACAGGCGGAAGCTGCTGGGTGGTCTAGAGGAAAAGCGTTAGGAAATTATGTTCCGGGAGGTCAAATAGGAGGGGATATTTTTGCTAATAGCACGGGGATCTTACCGGATTCCCCCGGAAGAGTATGGTATGAAGCTGATATCGGACTGAATAATAGTATGTCTAGAGCGAAGCAACCAGGTACCAGACTTTTGTATTCTAATGACGGGTTAACTTACGTAACTTCAAATCATTACGATACTGCCGAAGCATTAGGCTCTTGGAACTGTAAAGGAGGTTAATAAGTAATGAAAAAAATAACACTAGATGGGAATAAACAGAAAACACCTGTTGAAGTATATCAGCTTTTTTCTAAGGAATTTGATTTTGGCCCGTACTTTGGAAATAATCCTGATGCGTTATATGACTTTATGGTTCCGATTGATGCAGAAGATAAGCCTGTCATTGTATTATGGTATAACAGTGGTATTTTCAAGGAAAAATATCCTAAAGAATTTGCACAGCTTGTGTCTGTGCTAAATAACATCAGTGAATTTGGAAAATTTGACCAAGACACTTTTCAATTTAAAATTCTTTAAAGATAAA
>NZ_JAQRFK010000038.1 GCF_028598745.1 Xenorhabdus sp. IM139775 | reverse complement strand
AAATAGTCAAGAAAGGTGACGAATACAGTTTTATTTCTCTCTATGATGAGAAATTTAATCCTGTCCTTGCCAGCCCGGATTTTGAGGCATTGCACCGGGGAGAAGTATTACCGGACGTTGCAAAAAGTCAGGCCATGATTAAAGAAGCCGATCATCTTATTTTTATTTATCCTATCTGGTGGTTTGGCCAGCCCGCGATTCTTAAAGGGTGGATTGATCGGGTATTTTCCAATGGCTTTGCTTATTATGAAGACGAAAAAGTGTTTACCCCTCATCTGACCGGAAAATCAGCCACCGTATTTATCACGTTAGGTACGGCAGAACAGGTTCTGGTTCAGAATGGCATGGAGTTAGATAACTTTATGCGTGATATGACACTGGGAACATTGGGGCTGGTGGGTATCTATCCGACAAAAGTTGTGCCTTTCTATGCCATCCCCAAAATCAGTGATGCAGAAAGAAAAGCCATGCTGGAATCTATTACCCTTTAGCCAATATCATAATTTTCGATAAATCTCGCCCAATGGCGCTAATAGTGGGCGAGATCCTCGGTTAATCCAGCTTAAAATCAAGTTGAAGCGTGACATTGGGTGAGATATCCGCCGGTTTAGCACCCACTGAACTGGCGCGCCCGACAGCATCCAGTGCGGCATTATCCAATGCGTCGTTGCCGGAGGAGTTAACCACCCTGGCGGCGGTTAATGTGCCGTCATCTGACAGGGTAAAGTTAACCGTAACGGTGCCCTGCTGTTTCATTCTCTTTGCCTTGCGGGGATAGCGCTTATGGCGTTCAATTTCTTGCCGCAGCCTTGCCCGGTAATTGTCTGTTTCACGGTTTCCCTGTCCGACCAACGGTTGTGATGTTGCCGCGCGGCTCATACTGCCTGCTGAGTTAATCTGATCGTTACCGTGGGTTTCCTGCTCTGTCTGGTTTTCTTTCTGTACCTGCGCTGACTGGGTGGTTTTCTTTTCTGCCACTGCTGGCGGTTTTTCTTTCTGCTGTTTTTGGCGTTTCTTGGCTTCTTGTGGTTTTTCCACCTTGATATCAGGGTAAACCGCCCTATCCAGTGCTATTTCCGGTTTGGCCGGTGATTGTGGCGCAGTCAAAAGCGGGGAGGGCGGAGCGACAGGCTCCGGCTCACTTTCCCATGCCGGAGCTGCCACCATCGTAATGGATAGCCCCGTGGCAGCGGTGTTGTTGTCGATATGATGGGCGGTATCATCATAGGGTTCGTGTCGGTTAAACAGCCATATTAGACTGATATGTAACGAAATGGCGATCAGTATCCCTACCAGCACGCCCTTTTGTGGCATCAAGGGAGAGCCGGCTGCTGGATTATCTAATATGGCGGTATGGGTCATACTATCCTCTAAAATTAGCCGCTAGAACTGGCTGGTCAGACTGAGTTTAAAGGTTCTTCCCGGCGCTGGCAGCATCGAACGTGTCAGCGGATCGAGATAGTAACGGTTGGTCAGGTTGGTGCCGGTCAACTCCATGGAGACAGCCGGCGTGATTTGATAGCTGATATAGGCATCAACCGTAAACACCGGATTCCAGCGCATTGGGTTATTGGACTGTCCTTTATAACTGTCCGGTAACGCATTCATCAGCCATTTTTCCTCTTTATTTTCCGCCTTGCTGTGATAGAGCATGCGGCTGCCCAGCTCCAGTTTTTCATCCAACAGGCGGCCACCGACGGTCAGGTTAGCGGAATATTGAGGCTGGATAGAGGTGCGCAAATAACCACCGGGGAAACCGCCATCAATACATTCAGGGATGCCATGACGATTTTGGGAATCCATTCTCATCACCGAGTTATGGTCACAGACCTTGTTTTTCATATTATAGGTTAGCCCCATGTCGGTGAAGAAACTGCCATTATCATAACGTGCCTGTAATTCCAGACCAGCCAATTTCTGTTTATCCATTTGGGCGAAATGATAAGTGTTGTCCCTGTCGAACACATTTTCAATCACGGTATTGTAGTAAGCGAGTTTGATATCGGCATGGCGTTCAGCATCAACCAACTGGCTGAAATCATAAACAAAGCCGACTTCAGTGGTTTTGGCACGCTCAGGCTTAAACCGCTGACCGACGCGGTTGTCTAAGGTTCCTGAAAAACCGACGGTATCGGCAAAAATGCTGGGCATTCTTACCGCTTCAACATAGCGGGTATAGAGACGGAGATCGTCCGTGACATAAGCAGTGGCCGAAAATGCAGGTGCCCAGGCATGATCCTTACGTTTTGCAGGCGTTTCCCAAGGGTCGTCAACATCAGGGCCTGATATACCATTGGCATCAACTTTTCCGCCGTATTCATATTTATAGGCTTCCTTACCGCTTATTGGGTCGATAACCCGTTCATTCATATCCAGTTGGCTGTTGAAATAGGGATTATCGCTTTTATTGAGCTTGCCGGTGCCGGGATCGTATTTCCATTCGAATTTTTCAGAAATCATATTGCGTTTTTGACCATCACGTGAAGTGATTGTGTCTTCTATTTTTCTTACCTTATCACGTAATGCTTTTTTTTCTTTCCTGCTAAGTTTGGAGTAATATTCTTCGTCTGAGCGTCTCTTGAAATTAATGGCTTCTTCTTCTGTTGGAGTTCTCTTGTAGCTCATTTCATGCCCGATGGTTTCCGACTGTTTTCCGTAACGCCAATCCTTTGCAGCACGTCGTTCATTAAGCAAATCATCTTGCGACCAATAGGAGACACGTTTGGCACCAGCTTTCAGTTCCAGCCATGAAGTCGGCCGCCAGTCAAAATTAAAGGCGAGATTGATTTCCTGACGCTGCCCTTTTCGCGATGCTGACTGGAAAAAGTACATATTGGTGGCATTGTAGTCATCATTGGAGCCAAGGCGTTCCCGTTGGAAATTTCCCATTAAGGTCAGATCCAGAGTGGGGTGTAAGGTAAATTTATTGGAGAGATCGACCCCCCAACGGTTATTCTGGGAATGAGTTGTGGCGCCATCGATCAACGTACCATCAATATTGGCGCTTCTTTTACTACTACGACCATTTTCCCAATCCCAGTCCCTATTAACGGGGGTGCGCGGATATCCCCCGGAGGTGTTGGTATTGCTGGTGGTGCGGGTTGTCCACAGGCTTAGGTCGAAATCAACATAAGGGTTATCCGTGGGCTGCCATTTATAGCTCAGGTTGGCCGCTTGCTGGTGGACATTCGCCAGTGGCCATTGGGGAACCTTATTCTCTGCGGGATCAACCCAGCCCAAGCGTGAGGGCATAATGTCGCCAAATTCCATGCGGGTATCACGAAGACCTAACAGCAGTATCTGATCATCGCTGAAACGCCAACTGTTCTTGATTAACACGGAGCGCATCTCACTGGAAGTATTGGGAACTTCATTGCCGGGGCGATAGATACGGGCGGCAAACGGCAGATAAGGATCTAATGTTGTCCGGGCGCCTTTCATCAGTTCCCGGTCAGCTTGTGTAATAGCTTCATCATAACGATGAGCGCCCCCTTTGCCGGCAAAATAGTTCCCCTGACGGCGGTAAGCATAGGCCAGCATCAGGTCAAAATATTCCTGCCGTGTACCCACCGCGACGCGGAAGGCATTATCTTTAAAGCCAAACAGTTTATTGTCTTTCGATGAGTGGGGTGTGACCTGTAAGGCCGGGTCAGTTTCGATACCATTGCGGGCAAAATTCGGCACATCGCGGTAGTCTTGTCCCAATGACAGGGATGGTGTGCGCTCTCTGACGGAATTACTGCTGGTTTCCAGTTTGGTATTGATACCGAAGGTTTCCCCTTTCGGTACCACATCATCAATGCCTAAGGTTTTAATGGAGACGGCACCGCCGACAGAGCCTTTGATTCCACGGCTGAGAGAAGGGCCTTTTTCAATTTCAATGCTACTGATTAAGTTTGGATCGATATAGTTGCGGTTATTGGCACCATTGTAGCCACGCCCGACGGTAATCGCCTGTTCTGTACCATCAATCGTAACGGGAATACGCCCTTGCCCCTGAACACCACGAATATTGATATCCAGGGCACCGCTATTACGGGCATCACCGCTGTATACGCCAACCGCCCCTTTAAGTAAATCGGCGGGAGAAGTGCCCTTATAGCGTTCGATTTCCTTTTTGCCGATATAAATATTGGAGATATCTTTGTCATAAACCGCATCATAACCGGCTTCATCTTTATCACTGTTCTCTGTGACGCGAATTTTGCCAAGATCTGTCTTGCTGCTTGAGGCCGTCACCGTTGGTTTGGATTCGGCAAACAGCGGCGGTGCAGCCAGTGAAAATGCCAGTGATACTGCAATTGTGATAGGGGTGAATTGTGTTTTAATACGGTATGCCATGGATATCTCTTGCCTCGATTTGTCGATCATCATCACACAAATAAAAAACAGAACCTTTTGGTTAAAAATACTTTTCCAGCCGGATGAGGATTTCGTTTTTGTTATAGCTGTACAGCCAATCCACATTGCTGTGATTGCGCCGATGGCGGAACGTCACAGAAGGTGTCATCCCCCAAATTTCTGCGGCCGGCACTTTAATCACCGCGCTGTAAATCTGTTCGTTATCCTGACGTCGAGCCTTCATCATTGGGCTATAAGCCCCGAAATGGCGCTGTTTCAGTGTGGCAAACAGGGAACCGTTAATGCCGGGATAGATCTGTCCGGCAATCCCCGCCCGAACGCCCCATTGCTGATAGCGATCCACGGCATACTGCTTGTTGTCGCGGTAAACCCAATCGCCGCCGCCAAACAGGACAACGTCTTTGTTGATGGAATGGAACAGGGTGAGATAGGTTGAGGAAAAGCTGCCATCTTTCCGGCGGAACGGTTGTTGGTAACGTAGCTGTTTATGCTCAAGCTCCACATTAAGGGCGGTTTGGGCAGTGAAAGCCCATCGCCACTCGGTCTTGGCTCCGGTGGCACGGTAACCGGCATCGTCTGCACGTTGTTTATATTCAAACAGGGGGCCAAACGAGAAATCATGACGCTTGCTTTTATAGTTATAGCCGCCCACCAGCAGCAACGTGTTTTCGTTTTCATCGTGGTAATCACGGTAATTTTCGCCATAAATCAGGCTACGGCCAAAAATGCCGTGATGGCCGGCAAGCTGATAGCGCCGGTTTAATGTGGCGTCATAAGACATGCCCCAGGCTTTGACGGCTTTTGGTATTCCCTTTTTAAACGCACATTGAGCTCCCACGTAGTGCGTACAGATTGGTTCCTGATCAGGCGACATATTGACGTTATCGTTGTAGGCGTAACCGGCCGAGAAAGAGCCGCGCCAACTGTTTCTCAGCGCTATCGCTTCCAGATAGCTGTTAATATTTTTCAGTACGGCTTCTTGGAGGGTTTGTGCCTGATACAATCCGGTAAACAGTTGCTCGGCTTCCCGATTTTTATGATCTTCAAAATAGACCCGGGCCAGTTCCAGTGTGATACGGGGAAAATCGGGCTGTTGATGCAGGATTTGTTGGTAATGATCGGCGGCGAGATCCAAGTCTCCGTCAATACGTGCCAGCCCCCCTTGGGCAAAATTGACCAACATCACATCATGCTCCGGCAATTTTAGATAAGCCGTGAGGAAGCGCCTGACATCCGGCCATTGTTGATGGTTAATGGCGAGAAATAATGCCTGACCGATATCATTAATCGTGTTTTCAACCTGAAAGGTTTGCCCATTAATGACAATTAACGACGAACCATTCTCAGTAAAAACGGGGTCTGGTGTAATCAGGCTGGCTTCATTTTCTCGTTGATTGTGTTGCGCCTCCTGCCAGATTTTGTGGCTGGTATCGTCATCGGCATAGCTTGGCAGGGACAGGCCTAAAGCCACCACTGCGGTGAGTAATATAGAGGGTGTTCGATTATCAGACATCGTAAAACCAGATCACAAAGCCCACGTTATTAAACATAAATGGCCATAAATTAAATAAAGCCGTTAAATAAAACAGTAATAAATAGAAACCTAATAAATAAAAACAGAGAACAGCACCAAAAATGGCACTGTTCTCTGGATAATTAAGGATTACTGTTTAGAACCACCGAAAGCGGTATCTTTGGAATGATCACCAGCAAATTTTGCATATCCAGCCAGACTGGATGCGCTGTCGCCAAAGAAGTGACCTTCTGTTGTTCCGGCAAGGTTACCAATCTTAGCGTCCCCCTCAAACTTAGCATCAGCACCGATATCGGCATCGATATTTAGTGTCATTGCAGTATTTGCCATTGACCCAATCAGCGTTTTTTCACCGAAATCTGCGGTTAATGTACCGGACAGGGCGTTGCTACCACTGTACTGGTTAATACCGGTCACCGCATAAGTTGCTGTACCGTCAGTTGGTATATTGGTGGTAATGTCTTTGCCCGCATAATAAACCGTATGAGTCTTATCATCGGCTTTACCCGTCTGTGACCATTCACCGAAGTAAACATCCGCATTGGCCACTTTGCTGAAATGGAATACCCCCATCCCGCCGTGAGAACCTGCCATCGAAATATTATGGATACCATTGCTGTCAGCCGGTGCCATGCGGGTTAAGCCAGCAAAGCCAGTGATTTGACCACCATAAACGGAGCTGACACCAATACCCGGTTCCCCGCCTTTGCCACCATGTGGGCCTGAGCCTGGTTGGGTTACACCAACTTTAATGTACGATGGTGTGCTTATTTGACTCTGACCAAATCCAACTGCTGCCTGAGCCTGAGCCTGAGCCTGTGCCATAAATCCCAGTGCGCCTAAAGCGGCGACTAATACATTCAATTTTTTCATCATTATCCTCGTTTGGAATGGGGGATCCCTCGTTACCCAATCTTAAAAACGGCCTGATTTATTGCGCGAGAAAAAAGTACACCGTTCAAATGATAATGTAAATGATAATTATTACTATTTGTTACACTGGTAATAGGGTTTATTCGTCATTGGTTCTGGTTATTTTGTTGATTTTTATTTGATTTTTAGCATTTTAAATCAGACTTAAACACGCTGATTTTTTATTGAAAATGTGAGGTGGGTAGATTTTATTTACTGACGTTATTTTATTGTTAATAATATAATTAGCCTTGAAAGAATTTCACACGTAATTAAATTTAGCGAATGATGTAACCACTTATTATAATTAAAACTATTCCATCTATTTTATATGGATAACGATTCATTCCCTGTTATGGTGAAATTTGGCAACAAAACATTCGTTAAATAAATTTTACTTATGTTTTAATTGCCTGCATTTATTGCAGGTAATTAACGTTAAATTCGTGACTTGAAAGAATGAAAAAGGTCTAATGGGAGAACCATGATGGAAGCAAAAATAATTATTCAATCTGCTGAAGAACGGACTGATCTTGCTGATGAGGTGGACGTGCTGATTGATAACAATTGGCCGCTGTTTATGAATTATGATGCGGTCGCTGAAAAATATTGGGGCAAATTATATGAGCCAGGTTTCAGCCGCTTTCAAAAATTTGCCATTCTGCAACAGGGAAAAGAAGAGCGTCTTATTGGTTTGTTGAGCTCAATTCCTTTTCCCTGGGAACATCGTTCATTAGAGCAATTGCCTGATGAGGGGTGGGATGCGGTGTTCGAGGCGGGTGGGGCGGCGAAAGGAAAGGTGCAAGCCAACATGGTTTCCGCCCTGAGTGTCACGGTTGACCCGGCGTTCCGGGGTCAAAACATCCCGGCTTTACTCATCAACAGCCTGAAACAGACCGCCCGCAATGAAGGGTTGCAGGGGCTGGTTGTCCCTGTCAGGCCAAGTTTGAAAAGTCAATATCCCCTGCAAGACTTTGTCGAATATTGTGGTTGGAAAAATGATAAAGGCGAACCGTTTGATCCGTGGATTCGTACTCATTATCGTTTAGGGGCCAAAATCATCAAGCCAGCCCTTCGCTCGATGGATATTTATGGCACCGTGGAACAGTGGCAGGAATGGACAAACATGAAATTTCCGCAAAGCGGGGAGTATATCATTCCCGGTGGCTTGGTGCCGTTGGTTGTGGATGTTGAAAAACAGATGGCTTATTACATTGAACCTAATTTGTGGATGTCTCACAGCCTCGATTAGAAATATTTTTCTAACTGTATCTGGATTTCGTTCTTATCATAATTATACAACCAGCTCACACTACTGTTCGATCAACCGGTTAGGATGGGTATATACGGTTACCCGTCCCGGCTTGCAAAATCCGATCAACGTCAGATGACATTTCTGTGCGACTTCAATAGCAAGTGAGGTTGCGGCAGACACCGCAAATAAAATTTCCACCCCACAATTAGCCGATTTTTGCACCATCTCATAACTGGCGCGGCTGGAAACCAATACAGCGCCCTGTTGCCAGCCCATTTTTGCCCGCATTCCCAGTAACTTATCCAGCGCAACATGGCGGCCGATATCTTCACAACCTCCCAGTAATTTTCCTTCAGGATGAATCCAACCCGCCGCATGGGTACAGCCAGTGAGTGCGCCGATTTTCTGAACTTGCGGTAATTGGGTAAGCGCGGCATCAAGGTGAGAAAGTGAAAACGTTTGGGTGAAAGGCAAGGGCGCAATGGGACGAAAGACCTCGGTCAGTTGCTCAGTGCCGCAGATACCGCAACCTGTTCTTCCTGCCATATTGCGTCGGCGTTCTTTTAATCCCGCAAAGCGACGGCTGGAAAGTTCAATGTGCAGCTCAATGCCTCCGTGACAGCTCGCGATCGCATCAATACCCCGAATGTCTTGCACCGACGTGATGATCCCTTCCGACAATGAAAACCCGATGGCGAAATGGTCAAGATCTTTGGGACTCACCATCATCACGACATGGGAAATACCGTTATAGACTAATGCGACCGGTATTTCCTCAGCCACCCAATCCGGCTTTGGCTTGCCCAAGTGGTTACCGTGTCGGGTATTTTTTTGTTGGGCATTTTTTTGCTGGACATAAGTGCGGCAAGCACCGTTAATTTTTTCCATTGTTAACTGATTTCCTGACCCTGCATTATTCAAAGTGAATTCCCCAGTAGATTGATTCATAATACTGTTTGTGTGGATATAGACGGGGTTATAACAAGCCGCCCCCGATACCGAAAACGGTTCATTAATTTATTACTCGGTGTGTTAATAAGCAATGTGAGTGAGGAGATCTCCATGCAAGTCAGCAGAAGGCAGTTCTTTAAGATCTGCGCTGGCGGTATGGCAGGTACGACGGCAGCCGCGCTGGGGTTTGCCCCAACCGCTGCAATGGCACAAACACGTAACTACAAATTGCTGCGTGCGCGTGAAACCCGAAATACTTGTACATACTGCTCTGTCGGCTGTGGGTTATTGATGTACAGCCTTGGTGATGGCGCCAAAAATGCCAAATCGACGATTTTCCATATCGAAGGGGACCCGGGTCATCCAGTCAACCGGGGTGCCCTGTGTCCCAAAGGGGCCGGATTGGTGGATTTTATTCACAGCAAAAACCGTCTGCGCTATCCCGAATATCGTGCCCCGGGTTCCAATCAATGGCAGCGAATAAGCTGGCATGAAGCTTTCGACCGTATTGCGAGATTGATGAAACAAGATCGTGATGCCAATTTCATCAAGACCAATCAAGCCGGTGTGACGGTTAACCGTTGGCTGACGACGGGCATGTTGTGTGCGTCTGCGGCCAGTAACGAAACCGGTTTTTTATCGCAGAAATTTAGTCGCGCTCTCGGCATTCTTGCCGTAGACAACCAGCCGCGTGTCTGACACGGACCAACGGTAGCAAGTCTTGCTCCAACATTTGGTCGCGGTGCGATGACCAACCACTGGGTGGATATTAAGAATGCGAACTTGATTGTCGTGATGGGCGGGAATGCGGCGGAAGCACATCCTGTCGGTTTCCGTTGGGCGATGGAAGCCAAAATTCACAACAACGCTAAACTGATTGTTATCGATCCTCGTTTTACCCGTACGGCATCCGTGGCGGATTTCTACACGCCTATCCGTTCCGGGACGGATATTGTTTTCCTGTCTGGGGTGATTTTATACCTGATAACCCATGAAAAAATTCACCGTGAGTATGTTGAGGCTTACACCAATGCCAGCCTGATTGTGCGGGAAGATTTCTCGTTCGATGATGGCCTGTTCAGCGGCTATGATGCGGAAAATCGTCAGTACGATAAAACGACATGGAATTATGAACTGGATGAAAATGGTTACGCCAAACGCGACAAGACGTTGACTCACCCCCGTTGTGTCTGGAACCGGCTGAAAGCCCACGTCAGCCGTTATACTCCGGATGTCGTGACTGATATCTGTGGCACACCGAAGGAGGATTTCCTCAAGGTGTGTGAATATCTGGCGGAAACCAGCGTGAAAGATAAAACCACCTCTTTCTTGTATGCACTGGGTTGGACGCAACATTCCACTGGCGCGCAGAATATCCGTACTATGGCGATGATCCAACTGCTGCTCGGCAATATAGGCATGGCCGGTGGCGGCATTAACGCGCTGCGTGGTCACTCCAATATTCAGGGGCTGACGGATTTGGGATTGTTATCCCAGAGCCTGCCGGGTTATCTCTCCCTGCCGTCGGAGAAACAGCGCGATTTGCAAACTTATTTGCAGGCCAACACGCCAAAATCCACGGTGCCGGGGCAGGTCAACTATTGGCAGCATTATCCGAAGTTCTTTGTCAGCCTGATGAAGAGTTTCTATGGTGATCATGCCCGTCAGGAGAATGATTGGGGCTTTGATCTGTTGCCGAAGTGGGATAAACCTTACGATGTCCTGCAATACTTTGACATGATGTCGCAAGGGGAAGTGAATGGCTATCTCTGTCAGGGCTTCAACCCAATCGCCTCATTCCCGAACAAGAACAAAGTCGTCGCGGCTTTATCGAAGTTGAAGTTCTTGGTCACGGTTGATCCGCTCAGTACCGAAACATCATCATTCTGGCAAAATCATGGCGAGTTCAACGACGTTGATCCGGCGTCCATTCAGACCGAAGTTTTCCGTCTGCCCTGCTGCTGTTTTGCCGAAGAAAATGGTTCGATAGTCAATTCGTCCCGCTGGCTGCAATGGCACTGGAAAGGCGCGGATGCGCCGGGGGAAGCGATTGGGGATGGAGAAATTCTGGCGGGCATTTTCAAGCGGTTGCGTGATTTGTATCGCGAAGAAGGAGGCTCTGCGCCGGAACAAGTCCTGAGCATGACGTGGGATTATCTCGATCCTGACGCGCCAACACCGGAAGAGGTCGCACAAGACAATAACGGTCGTGCTTTGGCTGATTTGCGCGATGACAACGGCAATGTATTGGTGAAAAAAGGGCAGCAATTATCCTCTTTCGCCCAATTGCGTGATGATGGCAACACCGCCAGCGGCTGCTGGATTTTCGCCGGCAGTTGGACACCGGCAGGTAACCAGATGGCGCGCCGCGATAATGCCGATCCCTCCGGAATGGGGAATACGCTGGGTTGGGCATGGGCTTGGCCACTGAACCGCCGCATCCTGTATAACCGTGCCTCTGCTGATCCACTGGGCAATCCGTGGGACGCTAAACGTCAGTTGATCGCATGGGATGGCGATAAATGGCGCGGGGTGGATATTCCTGATTACAGCAATGCCGCGCCGGGAACGGATGTCGGGCCATTTATCATGCAGCCGGAAGGCATGGGGCGTCTGTTTGCCATCGACAAAATGGCAGAAGGGCCGTTCCCTGAGTATTACGAGCCGTTTGAAACGCCGTTGGGAACTAACCCGCTGCATCCCAATGTGGTTTCCAATCCGGCTGCCCGTGTGTTCAAGAGCGATTTCGAGGCGATGGGGAAAGCCGATAAATTCCCTTATGTGGGCACCACTTACCGCCTGACCGAACATTTCCATTTCTGGACCAAACATGCGCTGCTGAACGCCATTGCCCAGCCAGAGCAGTTTGTGGAAATTGGTGAACGGTTGGCGGCGGAGAAGGGCATCAAACAGGGCGATACCGTTAAATCATGTCATTGCAATCTCAAGACATCATTCGCCGCTCTGCCACGAATTCACTGACGCCCGCGCCGCGAGTGCGGGATCACCAGCAAGAAGTGGCAAAGCTGATTGATGTGACGACCTGTATTGGTTGTAAAGCCTGTCAGGTGGCCTGTTCAGAATGGAACGATATTCGTGATGAAATTGGGCACAACGTTGGTGTTTATGACAATCCGGCCATCAGCCCGACCATCACCTTCTGGAAAGGTATCTGGAAGCCATTGGCCGCCATTGGTTTTGCCGCGACGTTTGCTGCTTCCATTTTCCATTATGTGGGGATTGGCCCGAACCGGGTTTCCAAAGAGGAGGAAGAGAGCGCACTTAAGGATATGGAGGCGGACAAGGCAAACCATGAGGAGGTGAAGAAATGAAACCGCGCAACGATATCCTTATTCGCCATTCTCCGCTTGAGCGCATCAATCATTGGGCGGTGGTGATCTGTTTTCTGTTTACCACCATCAGTGGATTGGGATTTTTCTTTCCCTCCCTGAACTGGATGATGAATATCTTTGGTACGCCGCAACTGTCACGGATACTGCATCCGTTTGCGGGAGCGGTGATGTTCTTCCTGTTTGTGTTTATGTTTTTCAGATACTTCAAGCATAACCTGATCGACAGGGACGATATCGAATGGGCGAAGAATATTCACAAGGTGTTGCGTAATGAGGAAGCGGGGGATACCGGTCAGTATAACCTCGGTCAGAAAGGCATTTACTGATCCGTCAGTGTTTGCCTGTTTCTGCTGCTGGTCAGCGGCATCATAATCTGGCGTCCCTATTTTGCGCCCTATTTCCCGATCCCCTTGATTCGAATTGCGCTACTGGTTCACTCGCTGGCCGCGATTGGCCTGATCCTGACCATTATTGTCCATGCTTATGCGGCGTTCTGGGTCAAGGGATCGGTGCGGGCAATGGTCGAAGGTTGGGTCACCCGTGGCTGGGCGAAAAAACATCACCCACGCTGGTATCGTGACATTGTGAAGCGAGAGCGGGGAAAAGAGGAAGAGTAGCTTAACAAAACCGGAGGCCGTATTCCGCCTCCGGTTTTGTCAGATCTGATTGATTTTAATCGCGGAAGAGTGCCCTTAGCCTCTCATTCGCCTGCTGTTTATCAAAAGGTTCCAGCGATTCACTGGGTGATAAGCCGACATACTCTAATTCTTCTGCTTCTTCTTCCGACAGGACTTTCCTCTTTCTCAACTTAAGCAAGTCATTCCAATGCCAAATGCCACCTGAATCTTCCTCCGGACAGAGGCCATTCCCTGCGGTGACTTCGGGCTGGATAACATCTTTTGGCAGAATTTTCTCTACGGTTATCTGATGGTACCAATCATCACCAAAGTCATATTGGTAATCAAGTTCATCGCCAACGTCTTCCAGAAATACACCGATACGAATTTGGTCATATTGCTCTTCCGGGATATTGATTTCTGCAAGATTAAAGCTGTGCAAGTGCGCGTTTTTCCAGCCCATCGCATCTTGTATCACATAATGAAATTCATTCAGTGTCAGCTGATTGCTGACACGGAGCCGACGCCATACGGGCGGGCTTGCATCGAGTAAACTCACTTTGACCACCAAGCCTTGGGGTTCCATTTCCTCTTCTTGTTCCATATAGAAATATTCGAAACTGAGTTCGGCCAAGGAATCAAATAAATAAAACCGCTTGCGGTTTAACGCCGGATCTTTGAGGGCATAGGCCAAATCCAAGAATTGCTCCACCATGCGGGGTTCTTGTTCTGACAGCCTGTATTGTTCGATGATCGCCGAATAAGTCAGGCGTTCAATAAACAGCTCCCGGTTTGCATAGTAATAGAGCTTCAATAAGTCCCTGGGTTTTTTCGCCTTCAACAAATATTCTTCCGGTGCCAGCCAGCTCAGTAATAATGATGAACCCATCGTGATGCCAAGGCGATTGCGATCCTGCCGTTTGGCATTGGCCTGATAACCGAATTTTTGGCTCCAGTGTTCAAATTCAAAGGGTTCTGGCTGTGTCCATTCGAGGGGAAGCTGCGACAACCAATACAGTGAGTCGATATCAAGCGGTGTGTTTTTATTTTGCTGAACGGAAAGTATCCACGGTAAAATTTGTTGCAGCCAGTCAGGGGAGACAGGGGTAAAGTCAATATAATTATCGTGGGAGTTTAATTCGTCAATCAGCTCAGGGATGGTGCGCTCAGGCGCAACATTCAGCAAGCTCTCACGGATGCCCGATTTAAAATCCAGCATCATATTCATTTGGGATTTCTGGCTGCCCAGCGTAATTGACAACATCATGCTGGCACAGTCATTGCCATCAACATGCGTGACGTATAATTCATGTACCTCCGCGGCCTGCTGAACGCTCTTGTGGTGCGACATCGCCTTTTTTTTCCAGCGCTTAAAACAAGCGTGAATCGAGGGATGACGGTTGAATCGTGCACATAGATTGACAAGTTGCAGGTGGGATACGTTTGCCCATGCGGAGGAAGGGCAATCGTCCAATGCTTGTGCGCTGGCAAGGGCAATCGGTTCTTCAAAGTACTGGGTCAGCAGAAGCAAGGCATCAATGCCCCATGAAGGTTTGGCGACTTCCGAAAATAGATGAGGTAAGGCTTCATGGGGCGTGACGGAAAGACCGCCTTCAAAAAATTCAATGAACTCAATGCCGGACTGGATTTCAAACTCTTTAAACAGTTGGTTCAGATTTGGCGGGTCTGAAGGAAAATGAGCGATGTTGGTATCATCAGCATATTCTGAAGTATCCAGCAGTTGGGAGATGTCAATGTTGATATGAAACTTATTTCTTTTCAGAACCGCTACACATAACAACAGGGATTCATTATTAATCTCAAATTCTTCTTTGGTATTCACCAAAATTTGCTCAATGATCTCTTCAAAATGCTGTTTGGCCTCAGCAGGCAATTTATTGGCGGTTAATGCCAGCTCGGCGATGGCAACCTCAAGCCAATTGGTAATGCTGTACCCCATCCGGGACATAATCGTTTTGGGCAGGCTCAACACCATGCTGATCAACAAAAAGACATTCTCTGGTTCAGAAAACCAATCCATTTGTTGTGAGGATAGAGAACGCTGTTTTTCGGGAGTATTGGCGTATTTTGTGATTGCAGATAGCAATTTTTCAGGTGTCAGTATCATCATTAATCTCTTCAATTATCTGTATTTCAACCAAGAAGAGTGCGGGTTATCACGCCGTCAAATCCACCCTTCCCCCTTGTCACATACTAGTTTAACCTGAATTTTTGGCAGGTCAGTAAACTTGTGTTGAAATTTATCGATGTTATCGCCCAATTGATGGGATATGGCAATGCCATTCCGCTGGATATGGCGTTGGATGAACGTCTTCTCCGTTCCCAACAAGAGAACCGTGTCCCGCTGGATTGTAAAACGTTGCGCCGTACTCCGCACTGGCAAAATATTCTGCACGCCTTAATCGCGGAATTGTTGCCTGTTGTACCTGAACATGTGAAACCTGCCCTCGAAAATCTGGCAAAAAATTCAGCACCAGAATTAGAAGAGATGGCGAACGCGCTGCTCAATAGCGCGTTCAGTAAAGTCAGTGCTGATCAATCGGTGTTTGTCTGGGCTGCGTTATCGGTGTATTGGGCACAAATGGCCAGTTTGATCCCCGGCAAGGCACGGGCGGAATATGGCGAACATCGCCAGTTTTGTCCGGTTTGTGGCAGTATGCCGGTTGCCAGTGTGGTACAAATTGGCACGAATCAGGGGCTGCGTTACTTGCATTGTAATTTGTGTGACAGTGAATGGCATGTGGTGCGCATCAAATGCAGTAACTGTGAACAGACGGGCGACCTGAATTATTGGTCACTGGAGAGTGAGAAAGCGGCAATCAAGGCAGAAAGTTGTGGTGATTGTGGCAGTTATCTCAAAATTCTGTATCAGGAAAAAGATCCGAATATTGATGTCGTGGCCGATGATCTGGCGTCATTGATTCTGGATGCCAAAATGGAAGAAGAGGGCTTTGCCCGCAGTAGCCTGAACCCTTTTCTGCTCCCCAACGAATAATAAAGATGATAATGAAGCGATGACTCAAGTAATCAACTCACTGTACCGCCAATTACCATCCATTGATAAATTGTTGCAGGAGCCGGAAATCACTCTGCTGATTGCGTCTTATGGGCAGACGCAAGTGGTGGCGATGTTGCGGGAAATGCAGGAACAGGCGCGGTTCAATATTTGCGAACATCAGGCCCTGCCGGAGTGGAGTCACGATTGGGCGGCATCCTTGCAGCGAAGGTTGGACAAGGTACAGGCATCCGCATTAAAACCGGTATTTAACCTGAGCGGAACGGTGATCCATACCAATCTGGGGCGTGCATTATTGGCCGAATCAGCCATTGATGCGGTGGCACAGGTCATGCGTTCACCGGTGACGCTGGAATATTCGCTGGATGGTGCCGGCCGCGGGCATCGTGATCGGGCACTGGCGGATTTACTCTGTACGTTAACCGGGGCGGAAGATGCCTGTATCGTTAACAATAATGCCGCTGCGGTATTACTGGTGCTGGCAACCGTGGCGCAGGGGAAAGAGGTTATTGTTTCCCGCGGTGAATTGGTCGAGATTGGCGGCGCGTTCCGTATTCCCGACGTGATGCGACAAGCGGGGTGTCGTTTGGTGGAAGTGGGCACCACTAACCGGACGCACCTGAAAGATTACCAACAGGCCATCAATGCGGATACCGGTATGCTGATGAAGGTGCATACCAGTAATTACCATATTGGCGGCTTCACGGCTGAGGTGGCGGGAGAGGCATTGGCGAAGCTGGGCATGGCAGCCCAAATTCCGACGGCCGTCGATCTCGGCAGCGGTTCCATGATCGACATGACGCAATATGGTCTGCCGGCTGAACCGATGCCGCAAGATTACCTCAATTGTGGGATCGATTTAGTAACTTTCTCTGGCGATAAATTATTGGGCGGCCCACAAGCCGGCATTATTGTTGGTAAAAAACCGTGGATAGACGCTATCCAACAGCATCCCCTGAAACGCGCCTTGCGGGCAGATAAAATGACGTTGGCCGCGCTGGAAGCCACGTTGCGTCTCTACCAACATCCTGAACAACTTCATCAGAAATTACCGCCCCTGCGTCTGTTGACCCGCCCACAAAGCGAGATCCGTGAGATGGCGCAACAGCTCCTTCCCCCCATTCGGGCACATTACAGCGAAAAATTTATCGTGCGCGATGAGCCTTGTTATTCCCAGATTGGCAGTGGCTCCCTGCCGGTGGATCGATTACCCAGTTGGGCGCTGACGTTTACGGCGATTGATGGGCGGGGCAGCACACTGGAAAAACTGGCTCACCAATGGCGCAATTTGGAAAAACCGGTGATTGGGCGTCTGTATGATGGCCGGTTATGGCTGGATCTCCGTTGTCTGGAAGAGGTAAATGCGTTATTGCAGGTGTTGGTGTTATAGAATTTGTCAAAACACCGTGTCATGCTCTGACAGTAAAATTTGATCCGCCTCCCAATAATTCAGAAAAGCTAAAGAAAAAATAGCTGAATCCGATAAAGTATAAACAAAACTTAAATGAATTATAGACTGTAAAGGGAGTTATAAAATGAAATATGATCCACGATTAAGAATATGGGTTGAGGATGATTATAGATATGAAGATCATCTTAATTTTAAGAAGCAAATAGAAGATCAGCGGTATAAAGATATTGAAGCAAAGTTAAATAAAAACCAAGAACATTATGCAGTAATAACTCAAGATGAAGCTATGACTTATTTGAAAACGTTTGGCCATGATGTTGAATCATTTAAGGAAACATTAAAATCATGGAGAGATGATATTTATTCAGTAACTGATGTGTTGTCAAATTTTGCTGGTAACATAAAAGATGCCCCTGGGGTTTTAAAAGTTGCTAAACATTTAAAACCTACAAACATCGGAATGATTGATCATATATTAGATGAACTAAAGGGAAAAGGTGTCAAGGCTGTAGAATATCTTGGTAGGAATGGTGAAAGATATATAAAACTATCGGGTGAGCCAGAGATTAGACGATATTTGAAGGCTACAAGATACCTTATTGATAATAAAAAAATAATAGAGGTTGGTATAGGATCTGTAGCTATGGAAGGTAGTGTTGTTTCAGGGGCTAGGTTCTGTATTGTGTTTTCTGCTGCATATAGAGCAGTGGAGTTATTACTTAAGGATGAATATGATCTAACGGATTTTTTTGTTAATGTAACAATGGATATAGCAAAGTTAATTGTAGCAACAGAAATTGCTAAGGCAACTGTTACAGCAGTAACTTCAGTCTTTTTTGCTACAGCTGCTAGTGCTACTGTTATATCTTTTTTAGTTTTTGGTATCGGGTTAGGTGTTGCGTATGGTTTGTATCTGTTAGACGATGAATATAAAATTAGTGAAACTATAATTAAAAAACTAAAAGAACATAAAGCAAAATCCCCTACACCTTATCATCCTGACACGTTTTTTAATATGTGGGGTAGATATTCTCGTGGATAATTCAAATGCTATAACTAGAGTAAGAGTATTTATAATTTCACTCATACTTATGAGTATTTCTATATTTGGAGGAATATCATCACTAGTTGATTATAAAGATTTTCTAACTAGACATGACATTGTTACATTTTCTGGCAAAACCGCTTGGTTTATTTGGTTTAGTCCTTTATCTATGTACTTTTCATTAAAATTTGTTAAGTTCACGATAGTTAATCGTCAGGTGTCATTTAATAATAGAATAGCAACTTGTTTTACCTTTTTAGGTATAATTGGGTTTGTTTTTACTTTATTATTTTCTTTTTATGTTGATTTTAAACTGAAAAATGAAAATTATTTTTTATGTGCTAAATCATCATTGATGGCACCTAATAAATATGTAAAAAACATATCTTTATGTAAATAAATCATGATTTTTTTTAGTTGTTATCTCTAACCCACCTGTATAACAGGTGGGTTTTTGATTAATAGGTTCTATCTTCCCATATACTATAAGCTGATGTGCCAGCGGTTATATGGTTCCATGAGATGGATTTATAGTTTAAAACAACTCTTTCATGCGGCATCGCATCGAAATTATTTATAGAATGTGGATAGACACAAGACAGATCACTAATAGTTGCTTCGGTTATTTTAACTTCATAGAATAATTCTAATTGTCCGGCTTGACCGGTTCTGTAAAAAACAAAAGTACCGTTTAAAGATTCATTTGAATCTATTGCCATCGCTAATAATGGTGATGATTTATCTACTGGTTTAATAAATTGTATAGGCTGATGACTGACGTTCTGCTGACGTGAAATTGCATGATTCAGGCTGAGTACCTGTATTTGATCCTCGTGTCCATTTTGATATCGATTTCCTATCGAATCCAGAGTTGAACACCCAGCAGAGATGAGACCTTGTTTTTTACCGTTTAACGATAAATAAATCATATATGACATAATATTACTTTCCTAGTTTTTAAAAAAATTCAATTTGATATGTATAACCTAACACATAAATAAAAACTGCAATAGTAATATAAATCAGAAAATAGACATTTAAAATGTTGTTTATTATCTGCATTAAAATGACAAATAAAAAGGTGACTTAAATCACTTGAATTCGCCTAATAAACTATCGTCTTGATTGTCATGTTTTCGACAGGGGAATTTGATCCGGATCCCAATAATTAAAAAAAAGCAAATAAAAAAATAGCTGAATCCGATAAAATATGATCCAATTTTAAGAGCATTTGTTGATGATGATTATACTCGTCATACTTCAACCATACTATCCGGTTCGATTTTTTAATGATTGGAGGAGATATAGTCGTGGATAACACAAGTAAAACAAAATTATCTCTAGGTATACTATTGCTTTTTTTATGACGGCATTATTCATGCTTTTTTCACTGAGTGATTATATCGGTTTTTTTAGACGTGGTAGTGTGATTCCATTCTCATGGAAAAGCGCAGGGTTTATTTGGTTCAGCCCTGTTCTAATTTATCTTGCTTATATTTTATTAAGAATGTTATTGGGGGATAATAAATCTCTTAATAGTAAATTTGGAGACTATATTTCATATGTGTCAATAATAGAGTTTATTCTTACTTTATTTATCTCTTTTTATGTGGATGATAAATTAAAAACTGAAGGGTATTTAACCTGTGATAAATCATCATGGGTGGCACCAAATAAATATGTGAAAGATATATCGCTATGTCGTTAGGCATATGTTCGCCACTCTTCGATATGTATTTATTAAAATACCCCACTTTTTGTTGAATCCAAGAAAAAACAGGCACAATAACCATGATTTTTGCTACAGCGGGACATGTTGATCACGGTAAAACCACACTTATTCAGGCTATCACGGGAGTCGATACCGCCCATTTACCGGAAGAGAAAAAACGCGGGATGACGATTGACCTCGGTTATGCCTACTGGCCGCAGCCGGATGGGTCTTCGGTGGGGTTTGTTGATGTACCGGGGCATGAAAAATTTCTGTCTAATATGTTGGCGGGAATAGGTGGCATCGATCATATCCTGCTGGTTGTCGCCTGTGATGATGGTGTGATGGCGCAGACGCGGGAACATCTGGCTATTTTGCGTTTGATCGGCAGACCGGCTATCACGGCTGTGCTGACTAAAGTGGATAGTGTCGAACCCGCACGGGTCGAGGAAGTCCGGCAACAGGTGGGGCAATTATTAGCGGCACAAGGTTGGCAATCGGTGCCTTTGTTTGTCACGGCCGCCACCACGGATCAGGGCATTCCCCCATTGCGGGAACATTTGCTGTCGATTTACCAATGTTATGGCTCGTCTTTTCGGCAAAATCCGCAACATGAAAAATTGCAACAACGCTTTCGGCTGGCTATCGATCGGGTTTTTACCATTAAAGGCGCAGGATTGGTTTTCACCGGGACGGCGTTAGCGGGCAGTACCAATGTCGGTGACACGTTGTGGCTGACGGGTTGTGAGCAAGCGGTGAGAGTGCGTGGCCTGCATGCCCAGAATCAACCTGCCCAGAGCGCTCAGGCGGGGCAGCGTATTGCATTGAATATTGTTGGTGAGATCAGCAAAGCGCAAATTTCCCGTGGCGACTGGTTGTTATCGCCGCAAAGCGCGCTTGAAACGAATGGCGTTGCCGGCATTGGATGACCGGCTGGTTTATCAACTTATCCATCAGCTACTGGAACTGGGTGTGTTAAAACAAACCAATGGTTGGTTGCACTTACCTGAGCATGGATTGATGTTTACCGCGGAGCAGGAGAGTTTGTGGTTGCAGGCAGAACCCCATTTTAAAGCGCAAGCGTGGTGGGTACGCGATTTGGCAACTGAAATAGGGGAAGATGAAACAACCCTGCGAGGTCTTTTACGCAAGGCCGCACAATTTGGGCTGATTATCGCCATTGTGCCGGATCGTTATTACCACCGTCAGTACATCCAGCAGTTTGCTGATTTAATCCGCCGCTATGCCCAGATTAAGGGAGGCATAACGGCAATTGATTTTCGCGACGAATTAGGCATTGGCCGGAAATTAGCGATCCAAATACTGGAATATTTTGATCGTACAGGGTTTACCCGCAGGAAAGCAGATTTACACGTTTTGCGGGATGAGGGGATTTTTTAGCCAACATTTAAAACAACAACGGTTTTCAATCACGGACTGTTTTTTATCGCCTTCATTGAACTCCACTGAATTCATACTGTCTCCATTGAGCGGATCTGCTGCATTTTATTTGCAGCAGATTGGGTAACCTGTGCTATTTTTCACCGGGTTGGCAAACTGAACTCATGTGTGGGACGCAATAAAGTATGAAAAAAAAGATAATCTCCAGGATTTATCTTGGATTGCTGTTAATCGCTTCCTTGATAATCGTGTTTGAGAAAAGCGGAGATATTTATCCTGCGCTGGCGTCTGTCGGCGTATTCGGCGTTATCTTTGGCCTGGCTTTTTTAGTGTCAGCGCGCTGGCTATTTTCGGCGGCGTTAACCGGAACTTTGTTTATCATCCTCAAATTTCTCAATCAGATAAAAGTCCATTACTACAAAGAGCAACTGTTTTTTTCTGATTTGAATCTTATGTTAGACCCTTCAAATCAGGAGACGCTGCGCCATTATTGGCTGGCAGGTATCGCTGTGGTGGCGATGTTTATCTGGTTGATATTCAACATGATATTGAGTTGGAAAACGTCGCCTTCCGCGCGAGGGGTTAAATGGCGTTTTGCCAGTATCATTTTGATGGCCGTGAGTGTTTGGGATATCAATCTGACCGTGGAGGCCTATTACGGCCAGTGGCAAGATGAATTGCCGAAAGGGCGGGGAACGGTGACTAATATGGTGATGTCTGCCTCGGATGCGCAATATCAGCCGCCGAAATTTGGCTCATCTGCCGATTATTTCTTGCAGCAGGCGAAAAAAGTGGCGTTGCCAGAACCTCAGTCAGCGGTGAAACCTGATGTGGTTGTCTTGTTGCAAGAATCTACCGTTAATCCTCATATTTACCAATTACCCACTCATGTTCAGTTGCCGGATCTGTACATGTTTCAGCAGGATGCAGGTGTCAGCGCCCAAAGCCCGCTCAGGGTACAGACTTTTGGCGGCGGAACGTGGTTATCTGAATTCTCCGTTTTAACCGGATTGAATACGGATGATTTTGGTTCACGTAAAAATGCGGTGTTTTATTTTGTCGTTGATCACCTGAAAAACAGCCTGTTCCACGCCATGAAAGACAATGGTTATTACACGGTGGTTCTGACCCCATTTAATAAATCCGCGTACCATGCGGGGCATGCTTACAAGACACTGGGGGTTGATCGCATTATCCAACCGCAGGAGTTAGGTTATCCCGCTGGCATGGAAAAGAATTTATGGAAAATTTCGACACAAGATATGTTGTCTTATGTGAAAACGATCCTGACTAAAGAGACTGACAAGCCGATTTTTATTTTCTCTCTGACCATGTATGAACACGGCCCTTATGAAGAGAGCCATCATGATGATTATGGTTTGGCCGGCAACATTGATCCTGCAACCGCGGCAGGCAAGTTTAGTCATTACATGGAAAAAATCGTGGCTTCTGATCCTGCCATCGAGGATTTCAGTGAATTTGTTGCCAATCGCGACAAACCTACCGTTTTCCTCTATTTTGGTGATCATCAACCGAACATAAATTTTGACCGCTATCACTCTCCACTGCCCGATCCGGCACATGTGACCCAATTTACGCTGCGGGATAACCTGCAACAGGGGGCGCCGATAACAACGGGCAAGCTGACCGATATTTCCTTCCTTGGCGGCATGGTTCTGGAACGTGCCCGTTTGTCCGCCCCTGCGTTTTATCAGGCCAATATGATTATGCGCCATTTGTGTGACGGCGCCCTGAATGATTGTCAGGATAATGCTCTGGTAGAAAGTTATAAGCATTATGTTTACCAGCAATTGGACGCGGCAGGTAAATAATTCCTGTGCTAAAAGATCATGTGATACTTATCGTTCGGTTTGCTTTCTGATGACAGGTGCAGGCAATGAATCATAAGTGATAAGAAGGAATTAGGCGGAATTCTCCCCTTCAAAAGAAGGGGGGATGCCAGTTAAAAACAATTAAATGTATTAATTATTTTTGGGTTTGTAATTAATGTTGATATTCTGCGGAGAATTGAAATCCAGCCGATAAATATCCCCGCGACATAAAATTTCGCTGAATTCGATAATATCATTTTGGTTATTCTGGCTGATTTGGTGAATTTGTAGCAATGGCGAGTTGTTGGCGATATTAAGCAGGATGGCCAGATCCGCAGGGCAGGCAATGGCTTTGATTTTATGATTGACGTTGGTGAGATGGATGTTTTGCTCCTCCCAATACGCATACAGGGAACCTTCCAATCGCTCAGGATGAGGCAGATAGAGGCGGGGAATATACGTATTTTCAAGGGAAACCGGCATGCCGTTGGCAAGGCGGATGCGGCGCAGTTCAGCGATAGGTTCACCGGTGTTCACCGACAATTTTCTCGCAATCCCGGCCGGTGCGGGAATAATATTTCTCGATAGCCAATAATTGGAGGCTGTTCCCCCATCTTTAATGACTTGAGAAGTAAAACCCACCGCCTGATTGAGTGAAGAACCGCCCGGTTTGACCACCTGAGTGCCAATCCCTTGCTGGCGTATGATGACCCCTTTTTCCTCCAGAAGCTGCATTGCCTTACTGACGGTGACGCGAGAGATATTGAGAAGCTCAGCTAATCGGCGTTCTGGTGGTAAAAACTCTCCGACATGCAGTAATCGTTTTTCAATTGCCATTTCAATGACTTTTTGCAGTCGTATATAACGAGGGCTACTGCCTTTCTTTTCAAGTTGTTTGCATACCCAGTCAACAAAGTGATTCAGCATTTTTTTTACCCCTGTTACTCGATGGCCTAAGTGTACATTAGCCTATACAACAAGGTATAGAGTGCATTGGAATTAGATTGGCATCACATAATGACAAAATTGGACTTTCATTGGCCTTAATTGGCAGATAAAGTATAAATCCTGCTTATATAAGAAATCGGGGGTTGAAGTGGTTTTCTTTCTGACGCTACCTGATCTATTTGCAGGAGCTGTATATCCGATATGTTTCGAATTACATCCGATAAAGCTGTAGCTCGAAAGATGAAGGGTATATGGAGACGTTATGTGTTCTTCAATCTCGGGGCTGATGTTTGCATTGGCCCCGGCGTGGCGTGGTAAATCAGGCGTCCTGTCGCCCGCTGTGCTTGAAGAAACACCGGTTTCATTGACTTGCTTTTGTCGGGTTAATCAAGCCGGAACGTTGTGCTCTGGTTATGGTGTTGTTTTTTGGTACTCCGGTAAAGTGTGTGATTTGCGCCAACCTAGGGAAAGAGAGCCATTGTCACCATGACCAGAGCCATTTTTCAGGACGTTATGTTCCCTGCTGAGGTGATGGTATAAGTGGGTGAAGTTAACTCAGGCAGGGTTTTTCGCTTTGTGTCTTAAGTCATGGAAAACATAATGAGTACACAGCAAAAACGTCATCGGTTCTGGAAGGTAGAACGCACGGGTATCGATATTGTCCCTTCGTCAGAACGCACAGGCACACCGTTAGATCTCTTCTGGGTCTGGTCAGCTGCCAATATTGGCATTCTCGGCATTGTTTACGGTGCCATCATCGTCTCCTTTAAACTCTCTTTTCTGCAATCCGTACTCGCGGCACTGGTTGGCCTGTCCAGCTTTGCATTGGTTGGCTATATCAGTTTCAGCGGTAAATTGGGCAGGACCACCACGCTCACGCTTTCCCGCACGATTTTTGGTATTAAGGGAAATATTGCGCCGACAGTGATTTTCTGGTTCATCTCAATGGGATGGGAATCCATCAATATTGTGACCGGGACTTTGACGCTTGCGGCATTGTTTCAGGCGTGCGGACTCAGTGAAAGCCCCCTGTTGACGGTGGTCAGCATGGTATTGTTTGCCGGCCTGTCAATTGGTGTCACGTTGCTGGGAAAAGAGATGGTCATCACCATGCAGCGCTGGGTCACCAAAATTTTCGGTGTCATGACGCTCGTGGTTGTGTTCTATATTCTGTTTACCACAGAATGGAATGCCGTCTTAACCATGCCGTCAGGCAGTTGGTTAACGGGGTTCCTGCCCGCTGTTTCGGTGGTTGCTGCCGGCAGTGGTATTGCATGGGCAGCGACAGGTGCCGATTATAGCCGCTATCAGAATGAAAATTCCGCCAAAGTAAAAATTTTTACGGCGGTCACCGCAGGCGGCATGATCCCGCTGGTATTGTTACTGTTTACCGGGATCTTGCTCTCCGTTCAATTACCTGATTTGCCTAATTCAGAGAATCCCATTGCCCATATTGGCTCTGTCTTGCCGGATTGGATGGTGATCCCGTATTTAATGACGGCCATTGCGGGTATCGTCACCATGGCGGTCATGAGCCTCTATTCTGCCAGTTTGAACTTGTTGACATTGGGAATAAAAATCAAACGGGTTCATGCTGTGACAATTGACTCCACGATTGTGTTATCCGTTGCGGTTTATACCCTTTTCGTGACCGGTGATTTCATGGGGCCATTTGTCGCCTTCCTGATATTCTTCGGCGTGTTTTTGGCCTCGTGGGAGGCCGTATTTTTACTGGATTACATCGTACTGCGCCGCAGTCAGGGGTATTGTCCGGATAAATTGTTTAATTATGTTGGCCCGAATGGCGGCATCAAATGGCTCCCCATCTTATGCTGGCTACTGGGAGCATTGGCGGGTTTTTCGGTGACGCAAAATGACTTTATCAGTGGCCCGTGGGCCGTGGGCATTTTTGCCAATTCCAGCCTTGGGTTATTTCTGGCATTTTTCGTCAGTTTTGTCTGTTATGGTCTGTATTTGATGCTGAATAGGTACAAAAAATGAAGGAATCTCAACGATCTGTCGTGGTATTGGGTTCGGCGACAGGGGATATTGTTCTTAGAATACCTGAATTGCTTCATGAGAGTGAATATTGGGAAGCGGAAGAGATTGATCGGCAGGTCGGTGGTTGTGCCTTTAATGTGGCGCGTGCGCTGTGCCGGCTTCAGGCACCGGTGATCAATGGCATCTTTGTCGGTAATGGCACTTGGGGCGAACGTGTCGCAACCGAAATGGAAAACCTTGGGTTGCAGGTGACTTTGCGCCATCCGACCAAAGACAATAGTTGGTGTTTTGCCATGATGAAGCCCGATGGCAAACGCATCTATGTCTCCGTTCCGGGTTGTGACGACGCGTGGCATCAGGAGCGATTGGCGACGATCCCTCTGCCAGAACAGGGATATCTCTATGCCAGCGGCTATGAACTGGCCAATGTCAAAGCGGGTGATTTGCGTGAATGGTTGCTGGGCTCTCCGGCAGGGATAACCTTGGTCTTGGATTTTGGCCCTCGCTTGATGGATATCGATCCTGCATTTATTCAAGCGCTGCCCGTGGAAAGAACCCTGCTCAGCTTAAACAAAGATGAGGTTGCCTTACTGTGTGGTGCAGGGGATACCATGACCCAAGCCAGCCGTTATGCCAATGAGCAGGGTTTTACACTCATTGCGCGTGTCGGTGCTGAAGGGGCATGGATATGCCAGCCGAATCGTCAGCCAGAATATGTCCCAGCTTATAAGGTCAGGATGGAGGATCGGATTGGTGCCGGTGATGCACATTGTGGCGGGATGTTGGCCGGATTATCTCAGGGCATGTCCTTACGCGATGCCGTCGATCTGGGAAACCGTGTTGCAGCGATTGTTGTCAGCCGCCCCGGTGCCAATGGCGCGCCAACCAAGGATGAATTGACAGATTTTAGCGTTGATTAAGTTGCGTAAAAATTTATCCATAAAAAACCTACGCAAACTCTGGGTTGAGTAGGTTTTTCTCAAACAATGATCTCAGGTCAGTCTGATATCAAACCGGTGAGGTGGTAATACGATACGCACAGCGTCGGTGGCCACTGAGGATATATTCCGTTCTTTCCACATTGGCTTGCAGGATCTCCCGAAACAGTTTTAGTTCTGTCCGGCAAAACCCCTGACACAATCTGGCGGCGGTACAAATTGGACAATGGTTTTCAAAAAACAAAATAGCGCCATTTTCCTCAACCGAATAATGAGCCATATAACCTTCTCGGCAGCGGATTAAAACCAGACGCTCAACTTTTTCCAGTAATCCAGTCGCACCTTCCATCGCTTTTTTGTAGTTAGAAAAAGCCTCTTTTTCGCGGGTGCTGATAATCAAATCCATGGCAGTTTCACCCAATTGACTGCGAATAATCGAGATTAACTGGGTTGTGAGTTCTGCATGGGTATCAGGAAATTTGGCATGACCTTTCTCTGTGAGATGCCAACGCTGTATCGGCCGCCCGACTCCCCTTGTTTCTGGCTTTGCTTCAACGAATCCTTCCTTAGCCAGTTTGACAAACTGCTGCCGGGCAGCTTCTCCCGTTGTTCCCAATAAGTTGCCGGCATCAGAGGCTTGTAAGGCACCATGAGTTTTTAGCAACATTAGTAGCTTATCACTCACAGTTTGCCCAACGATTATACTATTTTCCAAGTCTGAGCTTGACATATTGTTGATTCCGATATTAATTTATTCCAAGATTTATCTTGTTTAATTTAGCGTAAGATTTTTCACAACTCAACCTGTGTCGGGACAACAATGATGATAATGACTGAGGAAAGCCGCTGGAGAGATCTGTTTTCCAGCGAAAATGCGCCAAGTGCGATAGCACTTTCACTGGGTGTAGGATTGATGGCAGCGAATACCCTAATTGCGATTACGATCCTGCCTTCTGTCGTCAATGATATTGGAGGATTGAATCTCTATGCCTGGAATACCACATTGTTTGTTGTGGCATCGATTGTGGGTTCTGTTCTTTCTGCGAGATTGTTGAGTGCATCGGGCGCAAGAAATGCTTATCTGGTTGCCGCGCTGGTCTTTTTCATCGGCAGCTTACTTTGTACCCTTGCACCAACGATGGAAGTCATGCTGATTGGCCGAACTATTCAGGGCCTTGGCGGGGGATTTCTATTTGCACTTTCCTATTTGATGATTAATCTCGTCTTTGTTCAATCACTCTGGCCTAGGGCGATGGCGCTGGTATCGGGGATGTGGGGCGTCGCAACCTTAATCGGGCCGGCGATTGGCGGGATTTTCGCTGAAATGGACGCATGGCGTTACGCTTTTGGCATTATGCTGCCGATTATTCTCTGTTATGCGGCATTTACCTACCGGATTTTGCCTAAAACAGCGGCACAGAATAAAACCAAAACGGCATTGCCCATTGTACAATTGATCCTATTATCCGCTGCGGTACTGGCGGTTTCCTCCGGCAGTTTGTCACAAGATGTTCGGCTCAACATTGCCGGTATTGTTGTGGCGGTGATATTGGTCTTTTTATTGGTTATCCACGAACGCCGGACTTCGGCAAGATTACTGCCTAAAAATGCCCTGAGTCTGCATTCTCCCCATCTGGTTTTATTCGCGACGATCGCGCTATTGGTCATTGGCTTATCGGGCGATGTTTTTATTCCCTATTTTCTACAAATCTTGCATGAACAATCCCCTTTGGCTTCGGGTTATATGGTGGCTTCCGCCGCAGTGGGTTGGACGGTAGGAGAAATGCTCAGTGCAAGCTGGCAAGGGGCGAAGATGCGGTTTGCGATTGTCAGCGGCCCAGTTTTCATGCTGGTTGGCATGTTGCTGTTGCTTGCATTGCTGCCATCCCAATCAGCAGGAGAGTGGCAGATAATGCTGCCGATCATCTTAGGCTTGGGGTTATTTGGCTTCGGGGTTGGATTCGGCTGGCCTCATCTTTTGACCCGTATTTTGCAGGTTTCCAGTGATGAGGATAACAACATTGCCGGCTCATCGATTACGACAGTGCAGTTATTTGCCACGGCATTTGGTTCTGCATTGGGGGGGATGACCGTCAATTTATTTGGATTTTATCAGCCGGGCGGGATAATAGGCGCCGCATCTTCTTCTCATTGGCTATTTTTGCTCTTCTCCATTGCCCCGATATTGGCATTATTAACCGCATACAGGGCAGCAAAAATTAAAGTGGAAAAATAAATTTAATCAACGGCATTATCGTAAAAATAATGCCGTTTTCTTGATTACGTGTCATGGGATATATCCGTATAATTATGGAGATTGATATCATAAATAAGAGTTAAGGATATTTGATGCTAATAATTTCCCATAGGCCAAAGGATGGTTTTCGTATACCAATAATACAACCGAGAATAATCGGCACTTTAATCAAAAAATATTTTTTTATCCTGTTTTTATTGCTTATCGGAATGAGCAATGGATTGGCTGGAGAGATAAAACCAGAAACCATCACGCTTGATGTTCCTGCGCTAAGCAAACGTGTGGCAGATATTTCTCAGGTGCTCACGAAAGAAGAGCGCCAGCGTCTGACCCGCCAACTGAAAAAACTGCAATCTGAAGAAAAGGTACAGATGGCAGTCCTTATTATCCCGACGACGGGCAGCGAAACGGTTGAAGCATTTTCCGCCCGTCTATTTGATAAATGGAAGTTGGGCAATAAAGAAAACAATGATGGCATTTTGTTTTTGATCGCTTCTGATGATCATAAACTGCGTATTGCAGTCGGTTCCGGTTTAGAACGTCAATTAACGGATGGCAAAGTTGCACGCATTTTACGTGAAGAGGTGAAGCCAGCTTTCAAAGAACAGGCTTATTTCGAGGGGATAAGTAATGCCATTGATGCAGTTGGCACATTGCTGAAAAACACCAGTCAAGCGGAGACACTGAAAGAAACGACGAAGATAACTCAGGCTATCGCCGAAAGCGACAGTGCATTTGACCAGATATCCGGTAAAGATATGGTTGCGCTATTGGGTTTTTGGCTGGTCAGTCTGTTTTTCTTGCCAATGACGGTTTTCCGCAAGGGGCACTGGTTTAAGCGTTTCCTTAAATGTGCCTTGACCATAGCGGCAGGAACCTATCTGTTGAGCCTAATTGGATTATTTTCCTCCATTCCCGCCGAGTTTTATCTGTTAATCCTGATGTTGCCAGTGATTCTGGTATTTTTGGTGATCTCTGCCGTGTCGTCACTATTGAAAAGCCTATTCAGCAGTCTTTTCGGCGGCTTGTTGGGTGGCTCTGGTTCTGGCTCTGATCGCACAGGCAGTGACAACGATAATGATAGCTTTTCCGGTGGTGGTGGCAGCAGTGATGGTGGTGGCGCTTCGGGCGATTGGTGATCTGTTTTTGGTATAAATCGCCTATAACTGAATCAAAATGTTATGGCATAACACCTAACCGCTAATGACAAGGCGAAATGATTAGTATTAATGAGACAACATTTGTGATTAACTTCTATTCTTAAATAAGTTCAGGTAATACCACAATAAAAAACACTGCCGAGTTGAATTTATCTGCTCCGCTTTATCTATCTTTTGTCCGCCCGCCATAAGATATGCAATCTTTTGAAATAAAAAAGCCAGTAATACACTGATATTACTGGCTTGTGGATCTATTCGTTGAGTAGGCGGCATAAAGCCCTGTCATTACTGGATTCGTGCTATTCAATATTTTCTAGGGGTACACCCTTGGGTACACGCTAAAT
>NZ_JAQRFK010000037.1 GCF_028598745.1 Xenorhabdus sp. IM139775 | reverse complement strand
TATTCTTACTGATTCCGGTATTCGAACAGGATTGGATGTGGTGAGAATGATTGCTCTGGGGGCGGATAGTGTGTTACTGGGGCGTGCTTTTGTTTATGCCTTGGCCGCGGCAGGTGAAGCGGGTGTTGCCAATTTGCTGGATTTGATTGAGAACGAGATGCGGGTGGCGATGACCTTAACCGGGGCGAGATCAATCTCGGAGATTAATTCGGATTTGTTGGTCCATAATCAAAGCTAATTGGCAACCATTTGCGATTGTTGGTCAGCAGAATATACCCTGCTGACCCTATTTGATTATTCTTCTAAATACCGATAGGGCGATATCCCTGCTATTCCGGTTTATCTGGCTGACCGTGAGGATTTAGTATCTCACCGTATGAAAAGAGTTTTGCTTTACCGGTCAGATAAACCCGATCGCCATCGATTCGACATAACAATTCACCCCCGCGTTCGGATAATTGACGAGCACGAAGTTCAGTTTTATCAAGCCGCTTTCCCCAGAAAGGGGCAAGAACACAATGGCTGGAACCGGTGACAGGATCTTCATTAACACCTTTGGCTGGCGAAAAATAACGTGAAACAAAATCAGCGGATGAATCACCAAGAGCAGTAATGGCCAGTCCTGGTAAGGGCAGGGCAGCAATTTTATCAAAATCAGGTTGGGTATGGGTGATTTGTTCTACGGAGTCCAAAACGCAAATATAGCGATCATGTGCAGCAAACACGGCAGAAACGCTTTGTCCCAAGGCATCTTGAATAGCAGGAATAAGGGCGTTTTCTTCATGGCAATCGGCGATAGGGAAATCCAACGTAAAAACGCCATCTTGGTGAGAAACGCGAAGTTCACCAGAGCGGCTCTTAAATGTGATGAAATTATCTTGCATGTTGCGATGGGCTATGAGGACAAATGCGGTCGCCAATGTTGCATGTCCACATAAATCGACTTCGACTCTAGGTGTGAACCAGCGTAAATGGTTTTCTACCAGAAAAGCGGTTTCAGGAAGGCCAATTTCAGCAGCAAGAGCAATGAGTGTTTCATCTGCCGGCCATTTGTCCAGCAAGACAACAGCAGCGGGGTTGCCTGAAAACAATTTTTCCGTGAAAGCATCGACGTGATAAATAGGGTATGAATACATCAAAATCTCACTTATTTTTTATAATGGAAAACTTAATACAGCATGTTGAAATGGCTTTGATTTGTAAAGAGTTATCTTTGTTGAATGAAAATCGCACAGAAATTAACGTATTGACCTCAGGTGATAATGGTTATTAAATAGTAATTTATTGTTACAATTACACCAAGGAACGATATGAAAATCAAAGGAACCTATTGCCTGTTTTTTATTTTGTCAGTTTGCTTTTCTCAAGCCCTGGCTTTTGATTTGAGCTACAAAAGCGACATACCAGTGGATAATAAACCCTCAGAAGAGTACCTGACAAAGAGAAACAAGTTAGACCAAGGAAGTTGGGATACAGAGAAGCTGGCTGAAGATAATGCCTTAGCCGAAAAGCGGGAGAATGAACTGAAAGAATATAATAAGAAATTCAACCAGAAAAATGGTGTGACATTCTCTTATGATTGGAATGAACAGCACCTTAAGGCTTATCCCCATATAAAGCACAATCAGGCTATGCAGCATTTAAGAGAACAGACTAAACGTCATTGCTATAGAACAACAAAGCAAAAATTGGAGAAAGAGCAGGGAAATGGCTATTCCTATGCTGATATCGCCGATAGTTGTGGTTATTATTAATTGGACTATCCAGTTTTAGTAAAGACTTGAATCTGTCCCTGAAGCCGCACAAAAGCGGTTAAATAGCGAGCAAGGCTGCTGGGAAATAGCGAAAGGATTCGCAAAATCAGCAATTATGACGTGAAGATGTATGTTCTGAAAATGGCAAACATCACCCAGCCGTTGTGGGTGAAATATTAGTGAAGGTGTTTCTTGAATCATGTTAAGAAACTATTTAAAACTGACTAATAAATAAGTTAATAGCCAATACTATAAATATTAGACACGTTATTTTATTAAGGACAGTTTGTATTGATGGATGACGGGATATGACACCATGCAGAAATCCGGATAAATAGGCTATTAGTGTAAATATCATAAAGGCAATACCGACAAATAGTAAGCCTAGATATAATAGTTGAAGAGAAACTGGAATAGCGTTCACATCATTAATGGTAAACTGAGGAAAGAAAGCCAGAAAGAAAATAATCACTTTGGGGTTTGATAAATTCATTGTCAAACCTTTTTTAATCAATTTTTTATGGTTGTTGAAATTTTTAGTATTATCTTTGAACTGGGTAGGTTTAGCTTTAAAAGCACCCCAGGCCAGATAACTTAAATAAAATGCGCCAAGCAATTTGATAATTTCGAAGACTACCGTGTTAGCCCGTAGTATTGCTGAAATGCCTAATGCAACTAAAGACGTATGTATTACTAAACCGATACATAAACCAAGGGTAATTAATATTCCGGATTTTCGTCCATTTATTGCTGATTGGCTTAAAACTAAAATATTATCAGGGCCAGGCAAGAAGCACAGGAAGGCTGAAATACTGATAAACGTAATAAATGTTTCTATGGAAGGCATTGGGTGAGATCTCACGTTTTTAATAAAGTGGTTTAGACTAAAGATAATACACATTAAATTCAAGAATAACACTGAATCATTAACAGTAAAATGAAAAATGATACTCGTTTTACTTCAAACGACTTTTATCTTGCAAGCGGCAATTTGGAGTTTATTAGGGATATCATATTTGGGTAGAAGGCATTGGCTGTTACTTAGAACATAACAGCCAGATTATGTTTATCAATGAATATTATCGTTGTCACCATACAAAGATGACATACCTTCGGGGCGGGTTTTGAAACGACGATGCAACCACATATACTGATCAGGCGCCTGCATAATTTCCTTTTCGATCACCTTATTCATAAATGTTGCTGCTTCGATTTCATTTTGCAGTGGAAAATTTTCCACAGCGGATTGAATGGTTAATTCATATCCCTCTCCATTGGCTAATCTTCGAGGCGTAAAAGGGATCAACGCAGGTTTGGCCAAACGGACGAGAATCGAGGTTCCGGTCGTGGTCGCAGCATGTTCAACCGCGAATAGTGGGGCAAATACGCTGTTGCGTGGGCCGTAATCATGATCAGGGGCGTACCAAACAATTTCACCATTTTTCAGACATCGGATCATGCCCTTAACATCTTTCCTGTCCAGCATGTACTTGTTGGAACGGAGCCGCCCCCAAGTTTGTAGCCAATCTATGACAGGATTGTCATTGGGTCGATAAACACCAATGCCCGGGTTCAGTATACCAAAAATACGCGCGCCTAATTCCAGTGTTAAAAAGTGAATACCAATGACGATAATTCCTTGGCCGGTGGACTGCACTTTTTGAATATGTTCCCGTCCGGTGACGTTGAACCAACGCTTAATCCTCCAATCTGGCCAAAACCAGGCCATTCCGGTTTCGAAAACGCCCATCCCAACCGATTCGAAATTTTTGACTAGCCATTCATGCCGCTTCTCGGCTGGCATGTCGGGGAAACAAAGTGTCAGATTGCGCTCTGCAACTTTGGCCCGTTTTTTTAAAAAACGCATTGATAATCGACCAAGTCGGGTTCCCATCCAGTAAATCACGGGATAAGGCAATAAAACCAGTAAATAAAGTATGCCGATACCTAGCCAAGTCAGCCAGTAGCGGGGATGTAAAAATGAACAATGAAAAGGGGGTGCTTGTATCATGTGCTTTCAGTCGTTATTTGTTATTTTGAATCGGTGCTGTGCTGATAATCTTTGCGTATTTTCCTTTTGTCTTTAACGAACTTATACGCTCCAGCCTCTGACACAGTCCGTGTTCAATCAGTCTGCCTAAGATAGGCTCTAAAAGTTATCGTGGTGTATTGTGACACTTTTTAGTGGAAGATCGAAATATATCGTCGGTATCATCTCACGGTATTGGCGTAATGGAAAAACATAAATCACGATCCGCTAACGGCCGTTTTCGTCATGATATCCCGCCCCAATGGGGCGAACGTTAAAATTTTTATTTTTGTCATCGAAATCCAGACAAGTACAGCGGTCTGAGGCCGCAGAAATGCGGCTTTCTTTTTTGTTATGCACCGTGATGGATGCAGCCTCTTAGCCGTGATAGCTGAAAGATGACTTGGAGGTGCAAGTCATCTGCGAATCGCACTGCGCCATATTCTTTTGACTGAGTATAAAGTGTGATTACTTTCACGATTTATGCTCGAATAGCATAAAACTAGGAAATATTCCTAATCCAACTAGGACTATAGCTCAAGCCAATCTTCCTCTAGTTTTTTAAACTGACCAGATAATAACTATACCTGCGAAAATGATATTTACGAAAAATATATCTGCGAAGAGTCTCGCTTTCTTGCGATTTGCCTTTTTTTATTCTCACCTGCTTCAAAAAGGCCCTTTTCATCATGGTCATCTAAGGATTTAAAATGCTTAAGATTCTAGAACAAATTCGTAAGCCAACACTGGATCTTCCAGTGGAAGTACGCCGTAAAATGTGGTTCAAACCCTTTATACAGTCGTATCTGGTGGTTTTTATTGGCTATATGGCGATGTATTTGGTACGTAAAAACTTTAACATCGCCCAAAACGATATGATATCGACTTATGGTTTGTCGATGACGCAACTGGGGTTGATAGGGTTAGGTTTTTCGATTACTTACGGCATAGGTAAAACCGTCGTTGCCTATTATGCTGATGGCAAAAATACCAAACAATTCTTGCCCTTTATGCTGATCCTATCTGGTATTGCCATGTTAGGGTTTAGCATGAGTATGGGGCATTCCAGTATCAGCATTTTCCTGATGGTGGCGTTTTATGCGTTAAGTGGCTTTTTCCAAAGTATAGGCGGGCCTGCCAGCTATTCCACCATTACGAAGTGGACGCCCCGTAATAAGCGTGGAACCTATCTGGGTTTTTGGAATATCTCACATAACGCCGGTGGTGCCGCTGCGGCTGGGGTTGCGCTTTTTGGTGCCAACTATTTCTTTAATGGCCATGTGGTAGGGATGTTTATTTTCCCTTCGATTATCGCTTTGATCATTGGTTTCATTGGATTGCGTTATGGTAGCGATTCTCCAGAAAGTTACGGTTTAGGTAAGGTAGAAGAGTTATTTGATGAACCTGTCAGCGAAGAAGATATCGCGGCAGAAGAAAACCAGATGACCAAACGTGAGATCTTTGTTGAGTATGTATTAAAAAACAAAGTCATTTGGTTGCTCTGTTTTGCCAACATCTTCCTTTATATCGTGCGCATTGGTATCGACCAATGGTCAACAGTGTATGCGTATCAGGAATTGGGGCAATCAAAAGAGACCGCCATTACTGGCTTTACCCTATTCGAAGTAGGGGCATTGGTAGGCACACTCATGTGGGGATACCTGTCCGACTTGGCGAATGGGCGCCGTGCTCTGGTTGCCTGTGTTTCATTAGGTTTGATTATTGTCTGTCTTGAATTCTATCAACACGCATCCAGTGAATACATGTACTTGGGATCGTTGTTTGTCCTTGGTTTCCTGGTATTTGGACCACAATTATTGATTGGTGTGGCTGCGGTTGGTTTTGTGCCGAAGAAAGCGATCAGCGTGGCTGATGGTGTCAAGGGAACATTTGCTTATTTAATCGGTGACAGCTTTGCCAAGCTCGGTTTAGGTATGATTGCTGATGGCGTGCCGGTCTTTGGTTTGACGGGCTGGAAAGGGACGTTTGTTGCCCTTGATGTCTCAGCATTTGTATGCCTTAGCTTGCTTGCTCTTGTCGCTATTGCGGAAGAGAGAAAAATTCGCAAAGCTAAGAAAGTGCACTAAGCCATACGGAACAATGTACTGATGCTGCTGTATATCGACAGTAGCATCTTTTCATGACTCTTTGCCCTAACTCGCCCTAATGTTCCACTTTCTATTTATTGCAGACTCCCTATTACACACTAACCTATTGTGAACTGTTGCGAAGCGATATCAATATAGAGTAGTTTAACCCGATGCTTAATTCGATAATAAATGATGATGATTAAAGTCGCATTAGTTGATGATCATGTTGTTGTGCGTTCGGGATTCGCTCAGTTGCTGAATTTAGAATCCGATATTGAAATTGTGGGGGAATTCAGTTCGTGTGCTGAAGCCCGGCAAGGGCTACCGGGATCGGGGGCGACGGTTTGTATTCTTGATATTTCAATGAAAGATGAAAGCGGGCTTTCGCTATTGAAAGATCTCCCTTCAGGCATTACCTGTATTATGCTGAGTGTTCATGATTCTGCCTCGATGGTGGAAAATGCGTTAAAGGCGGGAGCGCGTGGCTATCTCAGTAAACGTTGCAGCCCGGATGAGTTGATTCAAGCGGTGCGGACAACAGCCAATAATGGCTGTTATCTCACACCGGACATTGTACTTAATTTGACGTCATCAAAGCGCAATCCGGCTTCATTGGAGCACTTGACTAAACGAGAACGGCAAGTGGGGGAGATGTTGGCGAGTGGCATGGATGTTAAAGCGGTAGCGGCTGAATTGGGATTAAGTCATAAAACAGTGCACGTCCATCGAGCCAATGCGATGAGTAAATTAGGGGTAACGAATAACGTTGGTTTGGCGAATTATTTTGCCACTAGTGATCGCTGATGTACCGATATCTAATCAACTCGCTTTGCGGCTGGTTACTGTTTTCTTGTTGGTGGTTTTGCTTATGGGTCATTGCTTACTATTTTGTCAATGACTCTGAACTGGCTATCTTATTTTTTCCTTTTGCTTTACGCCTCGGTATTGTACTCCATACGCCCAAGTGTTATTGGCCGGTTGTTTATTGTTCAGAATGGGGGCTGACTATCTGTTTGGCGCTGTTAATGAGTCAGCCGCAATGGCTTACGGTATTAGCTGCCAGTATCGCCAGCCTTCCCCTTGTCTGGTTTGCCAGTCACTACTATTGTGGCAGTCAATGGCAGCGGTTCGCTGTCATGGCAGGTCTGATTCTGACAACTTCCATGATTAATGTGGTGGCGATCAGCAACCATCATTCTGCTTTGAGCATTGCGTTTTTGGTGAGTCTCACTGGCGGTGTCATGTTGATTCCTTTGTGCTACTTAGTGTGGCACTACTTGTTTCAAAAGGTTTGGCTTCCCCTGACTGCCAACCTTGTATCCCAGCGGATTCAATTTCGCCTGAAACACATTATTCTTTATACTCTATTGTTTATATTGAATATTATCATTCAGGTTGGACTTCCGAATGAGCTGCGTTATTTTGCGCCATTTTGTCTGGCTATTCCTATTATCCTATTGGCTTTTCGTTACGGCTGGCAAGGCGCTGTGGCGGGTACGTTATTGAACAGTATTGCTTTGATTGCCGCGCGTAGTGGTGTTTCGAATATGGAGATCACGGATCTCTTGTTATCCCTGCTGGTTCAAACGCTAACGGGGATCATGTTGGGTATGGCGGTACAGCGTCAGCGTGACCTCAATGCACAGCTAAAGCGTCAACTCTATCGTAATCACAGCCTGTCCCGTCAATTGGTGAAAGCAGAAGAGTCGGTAAGGCGGGAGATTGCACGTGAACTGCATGATGAAATTGGTCAGAATATTACGGCTATTCGTACTCAAGCGAATATTATCCAGCGGGTAGAAATGGCACCTATTAGCGCGAACTGCGCTAAAACTATCGAATCATTATCCCTTAATGTTTATGATACGACGAAAGGGTTACTGAGTCGGCTGCGGCCTAAAATTCTCGATGATCTCGGTTTGAAAGAGGCGATTGAGCAATTACTGCGGGATATGGAATTTGAAGCTCATGGCATATTAGCCGAAATTCATTGGGCAGCGGATTCAGTGATGGCAATTGAGCAACTCAGTGATACGACTAAGATTACGTTATATCGTCTTTGTCAGGAAGCACTGAATAATGCGATGAAATATTCTCAGGCAGATCGTATTGAATTGCATTTTTCTGTTAAGGGAAAGATTCATTTATTGATCAGAGATAATGGTATTGGCTGTAAGGCCGAGGATCATATGAAAGGATTTGGTTTACGCGGTATGCGGGAGCGTGTGCAGGCCCTCGGTGGAAGGTTCTCCATTCACAGTGAAAAACGACAAGGTGATTCGATCTCTGCGGGAACGGATTTGTCTATTATTTTGCCTAAACTTTAAGATCAGTCATGACAGTTTTTTCTCAATCCAAACCAGTACATTATAAACACTTATCTGATGGAGAAATCAGGGAGCAATATCGTTACTGGCGCCTGCATATTATGCTGAGTCTCTATGTGGGATATGCGCTATTTTACTTTACCCGTAAAAGTTTTAATTATGCGATGCCCGCCATGATAACTGATCTCGGCCTTGATAAAGGGGAGATTGGTCTGATTGGGACGCTGTTTTATATCACTTATGGTTGTTCTAAATTTCTTTCAGGCATGATCTCTGATCGTTCTAATCCGCGTTATTTTATGGGCGTCGGGTTAATTGCCACAGGGATCATTAATATCTTTTTTGGTCTGTCCAGCTCGATTGTGATGTTCACTTTTTTGTGGATATTAAATGCGTGGTTTCAGGGATGGGGATCGCCGTCATGTGCCAAATTGCTCACCAGTTGGTATTCTCGCTCAGAGCGGGGTTTTTGGTGGTCGCTATGGAATACATCACATCATGTAGGCAGTGCATTAATTGCTCTATTCATCAGTTTCTTGATGTTACATTTTAGCTGGCGAGAAGGATTTATTGTGCCGGGCTGTTTAGGTATTTTGGCCGGGATATTTTTATGTTGGCGATTACGTGACAAGCCGACCACATTGGGGTTACCGACCATTGGTCAATTCCGCAATGATCATTTAGAAAAGATACAGGAAAATCAAGGGCAAGGGCTAACGACCCGAGAAATCCTGAAAACCTATGTGTTTTGCAATAAATATATTTGGTTACTTTCAGTTAGTTACGCTTTGGTCTATCTCGTTCGTACTGTCATTAACGATTGGGGAAACCTCTATCTGACGGAATATCACCATTATGACTTAGTGAGCGCAAACGCGGTATTGTCACTTTTTGAAGTCGGTGGCTTTGTCGGTTCACTGGTGGCGGGGTGGGGATCTGATCGTGTGTTTGGCGGTAATCGTGGGCCAATGAACTTGATATTTGCGATGGGTATTTTTTTGTCAGTGGCGGCTTTATGGCTGATGCCTGTGACTGATTTGATTTTTCAGTCAATTGGATTTTTTACCATTGGTTTTTTCGTTTTTGGTCCACAATTGTTGATTGGTATGGCTGCTGCGGAATGTTCCCATAAAGATTCCGCAGGAGCCGCAACGGGGTTTGTTGGCCTGTTTGCTTATACCGGTGCGGCACTGGGGGGGTATCCTTTTGCTGTCATTTTAAAGCATTATCACTGGACGGGGCTGTTTATCACCATTTCTGCCTGCGCAGTCATGATAGGCTTGTTATTACTCCCGTTCCTGCAAGCGCAATTTTCCAGACAAAGAGTACAGCATTAATGTTACTTACTGGTTAAGGCTCCTGATTAAAAAGAAGAATGCCGATGACACCATTCTTCTTTGGTTATTTCCCAGAATTCACAGTCGTATTTTCCTGAAACATAGTCTTTTTCTTCTACTCTTATCACTCTTTCCCCTTGCGCCAATGAAATTTTTTTCGAGCCTTGGTTAATACTGGCTTTTTGTGTTCTGAGGACTGTTTGTCCCAGTACGTGAAACCAATAATCCGTCACTTTTTCACAGGCTTCGCGCATCAACCCCTGGCCTTGGTGTTCTAAAGAAAGCCAGAATCCTCGGTTATTATCTTGTTTATCATATAACCCGATCACACCAATGAGCTCATCAGGCTGTTTTTTTGCCCGAATAGACCATAACCAAGATTTTCCTGATTGTATGGCGGGAAAAGCAATTTTCTTGACAAAATATTCTGCGCCATCATCAGGGTAAGGCCAAGGGACTACGCGGCTGTCCAGATATTTGACGATATCCCAATGAGGAAATTTTTGCTGAATTTGAATGGCATCGTCATAAGCGAGTTTTTTTAATAGCAGTCGTTTGGTTTCTAGATCATGGTAGGGCATTTTGCGCTCACCCTTGTAAATAAAATGTTGCTTAACGGTAAGGAAAAACAATAAATTTAGCGGTGAGAATAGTCAATTCAATTTCTTCTGGTTAGCAAAATAATGGAGCATAAAAATATGGTATAGTACGTCCCTGATTTTTCCTACCCATCGAAATGTTATGTCTTATCAATGTCCTTTATGTCATTCATCATTACTGTTTGCTCACCATCAATGGCGTTGCGAAAACAATCACCAGTTTGATTGCGCAAAAGAAGGGTACGTTAATTTACTGCCTGTACAGCATAAACGTTCAAAAGAACCCGGTGATAGTGTGGAGATGATGCAAGCAAGAAGGGCATTTCTGCATTCAGGCCATTACCGGGCGCTGCAACAAAAAGCGATTGAGTTACTTAACACATATTTACCCGCAGGCGCGGAAACTTTGCTGGATATAGGTTGTGGTGAAGGTTATTACACAGCGGCAGTGCAGGAACAGTTACATCTTCAGCGGAAATTAGCGGTATATGGATTGGATGTGGCGAAAGTCGCAGTTCGTTACGGTGCCAAGCGTTATCCGGCGGTTAATTTTTGCGTGGCATCCAGCCATCGGCTGCCATTTACGGAGAGTTCACTGGATGGTATTTTGCGGATTTATGCCCCTTGCAAGGCAGCGGAATTGGCCAGGGTAGTCAAAATCGGGGGGATTGTGCTGACGGTGACGCCGGGCCCTCGTCATTTGTATCAATTGAAGGATCTGATTTATCAGGAAGTGCATTTACATCCTGAAAATCATGAACAGTGGGAAGGGTTTGAATTAATTTCAACCGAAACGCTGGCCTACGCAATGTCATTGAATGGTGAACAAGCTCATCATTTATTGCAGATGACGCCTTTTGCTTGGCGGGCATCAGAAGAAGTGAAAACACATTTGTTATCGAGAGAACAGTTTAATTGTGAAGCCGATTTCACGCTAAAAGTATATCGACGCATGTGATGACGGCTGCGATCTGATTAAACGGCAGAAGTGTGGTGGCAGGGAAAAGCAACTCCGGGATATAGCGAACTATATCGCCGGAGTATGTACAGTTTCGCAAGATAAGATCATTGGCGATAAATAATGGCTTATTCCGCATACATAAATAAGTTAAGGTGTTCGAATAATATATTGAAGCCAATGGCAATTAAAACCAATCCGCCAATCAATTCGGCCCTTTTTCCCAATAGCGGGCCAATATAGCGGCCAATTAACATGCCTAATGTCGCCATAATCATCGTCATAAGACCGATTGTCATTGCCGTGTGAAGAATATCAACCTGTAGGAAAGCAAGCCCGACACCAATGGCCATCGCGTCCAAACTGGTTGCAATGGCAGTAAAGACTAATGTCGTTGAACTGTGGCGTTGAGGCGTGGTCTTACGGGAAATTTCAGGCTGATGCTTGCAACCGTCGATTATCATGCGACAGCCAAGAATCAATAGTAAGGAAAAGGCAATCCAATGATCCCATTCCATAATATATTGACTGGCATACAGACCTAAGGCCCAACCAATTAAAGGCGTACAGGCTTCGACTAAACCAAAGATAATACCGGTACGGACGGCTTCGCGGAAATTAGGTCGGTGCAGGGCGGCGCCTTTTCCTACGGCAGCGGCAAAAGCATCCATCGAAAGGGCGAGCGCGAGAATAAGTGTTGCATAGAGGTTCATCAAAATAGCCTCGGCTGGGTGATTCCATACACACACAACGCACCCCCAACCCATGGCGCTGTTATGTGTCTATGGTCTTGCCAACCGATTTATACCCGAATAGGTTTTTTAGGCATTCGTACCACGTTTTATTTCAAACGAGCATGTTGATACGAATATTCCAGCGATTTTCTGGAACAGGCTACTCCCCAATGACTGTAGCGGACGATATCATATTTAGAGTAAAAGGCAAAAAATATTTCGCCCTACTTTAAATATAAAAATGATAATGCTTATCGTTACTCTTTCCTTTATTTATTATCTCCCCTGCGGTGCGGCGGGATAATAAAGACATCTTGAAGTACGACGAGTATGAATAAGTAAAATTATTTGTTGTTGATAAGGAATTGATAAATTTTTTCTAAATCATCCAATTTTGTTACTGAGAGATATATTTTATGCGGTTCTAAGTCCACCATAAGAATACCGTCTTCAGATAAATTCATTGCTTTAATGCTGTCATAAGAAAAAAAACGGTTAGCATAATAAAAACCGTGTTTTTTGAAGATTAATTTTGGGAAGCGAATATAACCTAAGTATAATGTCACCAGAATGGTAAATGATAATAAATACGTCGTGAATTGGCTGCCATGTGATGTAATATTATTGTAAATAACAATGGCAATCAAAATGATAAAGATCAGGGCATCAACCCGCTGTTTTCTTTTAAGTTTAATATTTAACAACGTTTTGCCTTTGCGCAGATTGATAATAAATTCATCATAAATCGCAAAAGCGAGCATTAATACAATCAAAACTATCAGAACAATATCATTCAAACCCATTTTTAATCCCTATTTTCATCGTGCGTAGGCCTCGTCATTTTTTATTATCTCCCCGCAGCACGGGGAGATAATAAATACTTTCTTCATGCGGCAATAACCGATCTAGCCGAGGAAACCAAAACGGAAACCAACGATCCCTAGCACGAAAAAGCCTACGATAATCCATAATGGATTCACTTTTTTCCGCAGTAACCACATACAACCAAAGGTTAATAACAATGGCATTAGGCCAGGCATTAATTGATCGAGGATGGTTTGCACGGTAGTGACTTTCATCTCACCCGTGATAGGATCAGGCACTTCTGAAACCACGAGTGGAATATTCACTTTGGTCCATTTATTGACCAGTGCCCCCATGACAAACAGGCCCAGAATTGACGCTCCTTCCGTCATTTTCTGCAAGAAGCCGCCGCCCATATCTTTAACGATATCCAATCCTTTTTTATAACCATAAGAGACACCCAAGTAACGGGTAATCAATCGCACTAAGTTAAACAGGAGGAAAAACAGCACTGGGCCCATCCAACTGCCACTCATGGCAATACCTGCACCCAGGGCGGCGAAGACAGGGCGAACGGTTCCCCAGAAAATAGGATCACCGACACCGGCCAAGGGACCCATCAAGCCGACTTTGATACCGTTGATAGCACCGTCATCAATGTCAGCACCATTGGCCCGCTGCTCTTCCATTGCCATCGTGACACCCAAGATAGGCGCTGCAACATAAGGATGAGTATTAAAAAACTCCATATGTCGTTTGAGGGCTTGCTTCCTTTCTTCGGTATTCTCTGGGTACAAACGACGAATGGCAGGGATCATTGAGAAGCAGAAACCGAGTGCCTGCATACGCTCAAAGTTCCATGAGCCTTGGAACAGGTTAGAGCGGAGGAATACACCGCGAATATCGCTTCGTGTCAGCTTCTTCTGACCCATCTTTGTTGTCTCTGACATGTTGTTGATCCTCTTAATCTAATTCGTTATCAAGGTCGTTTGCGGCATTGCCAGCAGGAGCGGCAGCCTGTGATTGATTGTATTTTGGGCTAAGCTGGATATACAGGATTGCCATGACAATACCGATGACACCTAATGCAACAAGGTTGAAGTCAGTGAAAGCCGCTGTTACGAAGCCAAGGTAGAAGAATGGCATCAGATAACCTGCGCGCATCATGTTAATCACCATGGCATAACCGACAACCACGATCATACCGCCGGCGATATTCAGGCCGCTGGTGACGACTTCGGGAATGGAACTTAGCATGTGCTGAACTTCAGAGGTACCGACGGATATCGCAACAATCAGGGCAGGGATGGCGATCCGCATAGCCTGAAGCATCAATGCTGAAATGTGAAGGGCGCTGATCGCACGAAAGTTGCCGTTTTCTGCTGCTTTATCAGCCGCGTGTTGGAAACCCACCGTCAGGGTACGGACAAGGATCGTCAAAACTTGACCTGCCGCTGCCAGAGGAATGGCTAACGCAATACCGGCACCGACATCTTGCCCACCGGCGATAACCAGAATGGTCGAAATGATAGAGGCCAGCGCGGCATCGGGAGCGACTGCGGCACCGATATTCATCCAACCAAGGGCAATCATCTCCAGTGTACCGCCGATGATAATGCCGGTTTTCACATCGCCGAGCACTAAGCCGATTAATGTACAAGCAATCAATGGGCGGTGAAATTGAAATTCATCAAGAATAGAACCCATGCCTGCGATACAGGCAACGATGAATATCAACACAAGTTGAACAACGGTAATTTCCATTGTTTTTCTCCTGTAACCAAATGTAATTTGGTAAGAATTTTGTTATTGAGTAATGGTGAGTAAAGTGGCATCTGTTGTTATTTCTAAACTTTTTTCAGCAGATCCATCATGTTCAAGCGAGTATCACTGGCAACTTTGCGGGCTTCAAGTTCTATGCCACGCGAGTTCAGCTTCCCGAAGGCGTCAATGTCAGTCTCATCAACGGAAATAGCGTTGTTGATTTGGGTCTTTCCTTGACGGAAGGCCATACCACCGATATTGACGGATTCGATAGCGACACCCCCTTCTACAATGCGCAGGACATCTGTTGGATTGGTGAATAGCAGCATAACGCGCTCACCGGCATATTTGGGGTTGTTGTAAACCCGAACGCACTTGGCAACGTCGACAACATGTGCGCTGACGCCGGGAGGAGCGACCTGTTTCAACAAAGTAGAACGCACCGTATCTTGGGCAACTTCATCACTGACCACAATGATACGCTTGACGTTAGTTTCTTTCGTCCAGCGGGTAGCAACTTGGCCGTGGATAAGGCGATCATCAATACGTGCGAGGGAAATTTTCATGTGACCACCCGCTGAGGCTGTTGAAACAGGCGTTGCTGAAACAGGTGCAGCGGTTGGTTTGGCAGGTTCAGGTTTTGCCGGCTCTTCAACTTGTTCAGTTTTAAGGGCCCGTATTCCTTCTTTGCCGGCTTCTAATGCAACAGAAACCAGCTCTTCCATGGCGGGATCATCGTCACGACACATGAAAGCCTCAACAAGCATCGGGACATTTACCCCCGTGACGATTTCGTAGTTATCTTTATCAAGCACAATACGGTTTGCGGCATTGAATGGACTACCGCCCCAAGTATCGACGAAAAACAGAACGCCTTGCCCTGTATCCAGCGATTCCAGTTTTTTGTTGTATTTCTCGAATAACGTATCGGCATTTTCACCGGGCACAAAGTCGATATAAGAGACATTTTCCTGTTCTCCAATCAACATCTCTGTGGTGTGCAGCAGTTGTTCTGCTGCGGCCCCGTGCGTGCCAATCATAATGGCTATACTCACTTGTTTTCCCCTTTCTATAACAATTGAACTTAAATCTACTGCAAGCTCATACTCAATATTTTTAATGTATTGAACTTCCTATCAATCAAAAGGATAGTTGTGAATATAAAACGGTATAGAAAATATACTAAAAATTTCATTTCGCATGGTTTTATATTTCGTTACATAAGAAAATATGTCATTAGATTATCATTTGCAGGCTTCAAGAAAATTGCTATCAGTCAGAAAAATTAAGACAGACTGTTTTGATAGGTTAAAACGATGTTTTATTCTTAATTAATTGCTATTTTTGAGTTTAAATGCTGCTTGTTTATTGTATTTGGGTGTTTCTCTCTGTTCTCGGTAACATTTTATTAATTTTCTTATAAAAAAATTGTGATGTTTTTATTGTAAAATGGAAAATAATGTACTTTGTTAATTCGTTTCAGCCAAAAAAATATCCCTACCAAGTGGCAGGGATATTTTTTTGGCCAGAATTTAGATATGGCAAAAAACAGGCGATAATATCACTCAACACAAAATAAGTGAGTGATATCTCATATCAGTCACACTGAACTTTTATCGCCAAACCACCGCGTGAAGTTTCACGGTATTTCGCGTTCATGTCCTTGCCTGTTTCATACATGGTTTCAATCACTTTATCGAGAGAAACACGCGGTTCACTGGTACGGCGGAGTGCCATACGGGCAGCATTGATCGCTTTGACTGAAGCGATAGCATTACGTTCAATACAAGGGACTTGCACTTGGCCCGCGACAGGGTCACACGTCAGGCCGAGGTTATGTTCCATGCCAATTTCTGCTGCGATGCAAACCTGTTCAGGGCTTGCGCCAAGTAATTCTGCAATGCCGGCCGCTGCCATGGAACAGGCAACGCCAACTTCACCCTGACAACCCACTTCCGCACCAGAAATAGAAGCATTCATCTTATACAGGATGCCGATGGCACCAGACGCCAGGAAATAGCGGGTGTACAGTTCCGGTGTCACCGGTTCAATGCAGTGGTTGTAATAGGCCAGTACGGCAGGGACGATACCACATGCCCCATTGGTTGGTGCGGTAACAACCCGGCCGCCGGCGGCGTTTTCTTCATTGACGGCCAATGCAAACATATTGATTAAATCAACCACATTCATTGGATCATTAGACCATTTGTTTGATGATGTCAGCATACGGTGCAAGGCTGCTGCCCGGCGAGGAACACGCAATGGGCCGGGCAAAACCCCTTCGGTGTTCAGGCCACGCTCGATACAGGCCTGCATGGTTGCCCAGACATCCGCGAAATACTCAGCAATTTCTTCTTTGCTGTGTAAATCCAATTCATTTTTCATCATCAAGCCAGAAAGAGATAAGCCTGTCTTGTTACAGTTCATCAGCAATTCTGCCGCAGAGCTATAAGGATAAGAAACAGGTTTGGAATCTTGGGAGGGCTTGCCAAAATGTTCTTCATCAATAATAAAACCACCACCTATAGAGTAGTAGGTTTTACTGTAAACTTTTTCGTCACCTGCGAACGCATGAATTTGCATGCCGTTTTCGTGCAGTGATAGGTTATCGCTACGGAAGTTCATACCGCCATCGCGAGGAAAATCGACTTCGTGTAAACCATTTGCCAGTGGCAAACGTTCAGTTTGCTCAACATCACGAATAAAACCTGGAATTGAATCAATATCAACGGTTGCCGGCATATTACCTGCCAAGCCCATGATGATAGCGATATCCGTATGATGACCTTTCCCGGTTAATGAAAGTGAGCCGTATACATCAACAGCTACACGCGTGATAGAGGACATTACCCCCAGGTTTACAAGATCATCGACAAATTGTTTGCCTGCTTTCATAGGACCAACAGTATGAGAGCTGGATGGGCCAATACCCACCTTAAACATGTCGAAAACGCTAATCACGCCAGACTCCTTTAAGAAGAAAGAGATATAGTTATTTATATAAAGCGCGCTACTTTACTGTTATTTAGTAGTGTTGATAAAGGAGTTTACAGTTTTTTTTTAATTATAATAGCAATTGATATGATTATGGATAAGTAATGCACAGTTTTGTGGCATTTTATGTCCAATTTAGGCTGTTTTTTGCACTTGCTGCGCCAAACGATAAATAATGGCCGCCGTTAATCCCCAAATCATATGCTCTTGGTGCCAGTAGAAATAGACTCGCTGCTGCCGGTTACGGCGTTTTATATCCAGATAACGATAATGGGGAAGGGTGAGCGCATCAGACAGTGGAATTTCAAAAATGCCAGCGACTTCTGCTGGATTGGTGCGAAAAGAGATGGGTTCGCTAATAAGCCCAATGACCGGAGTCACACAATAACCGCCGATACTATCCAAGGGGGCTAATTGCCCCAGTATTTGTACTTTATTTTGCGGCAGGCTGACTTCTTCTTCTGCCTCACGCAAGGCGGTGGCGATCAGGGAAGTATCTTCAGGATCGGCTGCTCCGCCCGGAAAAGCAATTTGCCCTGCATGGGCGCGCAGATTTGCGGAGCGTTGAGTGAATAACAGCGTGGGTTCCGGCTTACATATAATCGGCAATAACACTGCTGCATTCCGCGGGTTGTGCGCTGAATACGCGGATCGTACAGGAAGCTGTAATTGAAACCGATGAATGAAGTCAGAAATCGATGTCATGGGATATAGAGTTCCTCTAGTTGAGGTAAGATCCGTGCGAGTTTATCAAATGTTTCCTGATACTCTTTTTCAGCGATGCTGTCTGCGACGATCCCCCCACCTGCCCAACAGTAGATTTTTCCTTTTTCTGTCAGTAAGGTACGAATAGTAATATTGCTGTCCATTGTACCGCAGAAACTAATATAGCCAATAGCACCGCAATATCCATGCCTGCGATGTGGTTCCAATTCTTCAATGATTTCCATGGCCCGAATTTTAGGCGCTCCCGTAATTGATCCGCCCGGAAAACAGGCACGCAGTAAATCCGTGGCGTGATAGGTGTCAGGCAAGGTTGCGGTGACGGTGCTGACCAGATGGTATACGGCCGGGAAAGGTTCGACGACAAATAATTCAGGAACCTTGACTGAGCCTGGAGTTGCAACTCGTCCAATGTCATTTCTCAACAGATCAACAATCATCAGGTTTTCAGCGCGATCTTTCCGTGAATTTGCCAACTTCTCTGCTTGCCGTTGATCTTCTGCGGGGTCTTGTAATCGTGGCAGCGTTCCCTTTATCGGGCGCGTCTGAATGTGTTTATCTTCCAGAAGCATAAAGCGTTCAGGTGAAATGCTGATAACACAATGTTCAGGTAAGCGGATAAAAGCAGAAAAAGGTGCCCGGTTACTTTCATTGAGCCGGATAAATGCCTGCCATTCATCTCCCTGATAATTGGCATGGAACCGTTGGGATAAATTGACTTGGTAGCAATCCCCTTCTCGCAGGTAGCGGTGGATTTGAGCAATTTTTTCGTGGTATTGCTGGGCTGTCATGTTGGATTGCCACTGACTGGTCAGGGAAAAGTCTTCTTGCCGGTTTTCTCGCAGGGACTCCAGCCATATCAGCCGTTCGTCAATATTGTGGTAGCTCAATAACGTCGCTTGCTGGAGCTGATGATCAATAATTAATCCCCAATCGTAGATACCGATAGCCATATCAGGGAAATCCAGCTCATTGGCGGTTAATTCGGGTAACTTTTCGATGCGTCGCCCAAGATCGTATCCCCATATACCTAATGCGCCTCCTTGGAAAGGAAGATCCGGATCAAACTGCGCATTGATACCACAGGCGTGAAGATGATCTTTCAGCAGCAGGAAGGGGTCTTCCTGAGAAAGAGTAACCTGACCATGATGATTAATTTCGGTAGATTCTCCTTGGGTGACCAGTGTTGTCACAGGTTCAGCGACGAAAATATCAAAGCGATTATGCGGATGTTCAGCCGTTCCGGAATGTAACAGCATAGCCCAAGGTAATGCAGAAAGAGGGGCGAAATAGTGAATGGCAAGATCAGGAGAATAAGGTAGTTGCCGTTTTTGTAATGCAATTTTCATGACGGAATCAGTATCGTGTTTGGCAATTCACAAGGAGTAACATATTAATCCACGGAGATTATCACATAATCCCACTCCTGACTTGAGATAAAAAAGGCTATACTCGCTGCCCGCCATTAATCGTTATGTTTTGTTTGAGGTTATCACTATGTCTTCAGGTATGCCGGTACTATCCCATGAAGAGCAGCAAGCTGCCGTAGAAAAGATCCATCAGCTTATTTCCGAAGGAATGAGCAGTGGCGAAGCCATTGGCATTGTTGCTCGTGAATTGCGCGAAAAGCATCAGAATAATGAGCAGATCTCTGTTTTATTTGAAGATGACGAAAACTAATCGCAACGCATTTTTAACAAAACTCACATAATTACTTCCTACTACATGTTAATTTATCGCAACTTTTAATCCATATTATTTGGATGGTAATAGGGGGTAATATGAAGGCAAATCAGGTTATTCATCGTATTGGTTTATTGAGTGCAGGTGTCCTGCTTTCTGTTTCGTTTACGGCAAGCGCTGCTGAAAACGAACGTGTGGCGAAGTTTATTTCTTGTCAAAACTTAACCAAAGAGCAAGTGGCGGCACAGGTTAAGCAAGATTTTTTACAAAATCGGATTAATCACTGGGATAAAGACAGAAAGCAATTAGGTACGTCAAAACCGATTGCATGGGTAAATGTCAATGATATTACGGGTGATACGAACGCGTTGCAGGTTCCACTGATCGTCCGAGGAACAAAAAAAGACAAAAGTTACAATGTCACAATTGATTGTCAAAAAGAGACTATCAGTTATAGTGAAGTAAAGTAAAAATTTGTCACGCTATCTTTTCTTTAAATACGTGCGGGGTACCAGAGAGTATCCCGTTTTGTTTAAACAGTGAGAGGCTTTATGACGGAACAGCGAAAACTCTATCCCGCTTATGATGCGTATCAAACAGGATACTTAAAGACGGGAGACGGACACCAGATTTATTGGGAGTTGTGTGGTAATCCGGCAGGTAAGCCCGCAGTATTCATTCATGGTGGACCTGGTGGTGGGATAGCAAACTATCATCGTCGGTTATTCGATCCCAAACGTTATCATATTATGTTATTTGATCAGCGTGGTTGCGGGCGTTCTAAGCCTCATGCCAGCCTGGAAAATAATACAACCTGGCATTTGATCGCAGATCTTGAACGGCTGCGTAATCTTATGGGGGTTGAGAAATGGCTGGTTTTTGGTGGGTCATGGGGTTCAACGCTGTCTTTAGCTTATGCTGAAAAACATCCGGAAAGGGTGTCAGAGTTAGTGTTGAGAGGGATCTTTCTGCTCCGCCCACAAGAGTTGTATTGGTATTATCAAGAAGGCGCTTCTCGCTTTTTCCCGGAAAAATGGGAACGAACATTATCTATCCTGTCGGAAGAAGAACGTGGGGATGTGATAGCCGCTTATAACAAACGGCTGACGAGTGAAAATCTGCAAGTGCAGTTGGAGGCCGCTCGTTTATGGAGTCTCTGGGAAGGCGAAACAGTAACATTGCTGCCTTCTGAAAACTCAGATTCTTTCTCAGAAGATAGTTTTGCGTTGGCATTTGCACGTATTGAAAATCATTACTTTATCAATCATGGCTTTATGGATGAAACGCAGCAATTACTGAACCATGTTGATGTGATCAGGCATATTCCTGCTGTGATTATACATGGGCGCTATGATATGGCATGTCAGGTGCAGAATGCGTGGGATTTGGCTAAAGCTTGGCCGGAAGCTGAATTGCATATTGTGGAAGGCGCAGGCCATTCTTTTGATGAAGCGGGTATTCTACACCAACTTATCAAGGCGACGGATCAATTTGTCGGGAAATAGCTGAGATAACCACCCGCAAAGAGGTGGTTATCCTTTTTACCTTATTCTCCTATCAACGACTTTTTGGCTCATAAGGCAGACGTGACAGTAACCTTGATTGCTGGCGGTAGTGCTGCAAGCGTTGCTGGAAATATTCTCGCAGATGTGATGGTTGTGATTGCCCAACCGTGTCAGGGATCACAGGCATGTTATAGCGTTCTTTAAAAGCAACAGCGGATGCGGCTAAATCAACATTGACCTTATCCATCTCATCTTTAGATAACTTGGCTAAGTTATGTTCCATACTGGCCTCTCTGAAAACGTATTTTTTATTTCTCCGGAAAGAAAGTTAATCGACTCTTTTTTGTTTGGCAAGTTGTTTAACAAAGGACAAAAAAGTACCTTGATAAATACAAATAATATCAATTCTCATTTTTATTAAAAATATTTTTTTGAATAAAAATTTAATTAAATAAAACTAATTCTTATTTTCTTATATTTAATGAGATTTATTCTTGTTGGTTTTTTATAAATAAATTGTTTATTATCAATATGTTAAATATTTTAATTTTATTTTTGTCTTATGCGGTTTTAATTGGCATAATACGCCAAGTTTAACGAATAATTAGGAGAGTTGAGTGATGTTAAAACAAGAAATGATCAAAAAATTAAATGAGCAATTAAATCTGGAATTTTATTCTGCGAATTTATACTTGCAAATGAGCGCATGGTGTAGCGATAAAGGGTATGAAGGTGCAGCCGCGTTTTTAAGGGCTCATTCGCAGGAAGAAATGCAACATATGCAACGTTTGTTTGATTATTTGGGCGACACGGGTTCAATGCCTATACTGGGCGCTGTTCAGGCTCCTCCTGTTGAATTCAAGTCTATTTCAGATGTGTTTAATCAGACGTATGAGCATGAAAAATTGATCACAGAAGAGATCAATAAGCTCGCGCACGTAGCGATGATGACACAAGATTACTCCACATTTAATTTCTTACAGTGGTATGTTGCTGAGCAGCATGAAGAAGAAAAACTGTTCAAATCCATTCTGGACAAACTGGATATGGTGGGCGAAAGTGGAAAATCTCTGTTCTTGTTGGACAAAGATCTTAAGGGGTTATCGACGGCACCAGCACATGCCTGATTGATCTGTTTTTCACCGTAGTTCCCATTTCTTCGTGTTTTTTATGCGCGGTGAAATGGGAACTACGGCTCCCTCTCTTTATCTTCCTATTTTTGCGTAGTGCTTCACAGGTCAGGACATTACTCGTCGATTACCGCAGATTAAACTGATTTTTTGGTATAGAATCCCCTTTCAAGTATAAAAAATTCATCTACATATTAAAGGGTTATCCATATGTTTATTCATAACATCCGTTCATTCTGGACCAAATTATCTGCCCTTGTGGTTCTGTTTGTCGGCATGTCTTGCCAGCAGGCTTTAGCTCATGCACATTTGAAAGATCAGACTCCCGCAGAAAACACAACAGTTGAAACTGCCCCACAAGCTATCACCCTGAGCTTCTCAGAACGTCTTGAACTTGGGTTCAGCAAGGTGAAATTGATTGGCCCAGAAAAAAGTTCGGTTAAAACAGGTAAGTTGGTGCTTGATCCTGAAACCAAAACTCAGTTAATCCTGCCAGTCGAAGGGCAACTTGCTGCCGGGAAATACAGTGTTGACTGGAGTGTACTCTCCGTCGATGGCCATAAAACAAAAGGCGTTTATAGTTTCACTGTAAGATAATGATTTCTCTAGAGGCGCTATACGTATTCTGCCGTTTCTCACATTTTGTGGTCGTGATGTTGATGTTTGGCCTGAGCTTATTCACGGTAATGCTTGTTTCTGGTCATTTTTCGACATTAATGAGAGAACGGCTGAAAGTGGGAGTTTTAATCAGCACCGTACTGGCTTTTATAACCTCAATAGTCTGGTTTATTGTACAGGCTGGATTAATGGGGGATGGCTGGCACGATGTTTATGCCCTGGATATCTGGCAGGCTGTATTGGGAACCTCTTTTGGGCAAGTATGGAAATGGCAGTTATTGGTCGCTGCTTTTGCAGCCGGTGGACTGTGCCTTCCTAATATTAAGGTCAGAAATTTCCTGTTGTTGGGTTGCTCAATCATTTTACTCTCCAGCCATGCCTTCATTGGACATGCAGCGATGTATGAGGGCAGTATCGGGCTATTACTTCAAGTCAATCAGGTTATCCACTTACTGAGCGCAGGTTACTGGTTTGGTGGATTGTGGCCATTTTTATTGTGTCTACAATTTTTGCGATTAAGGCAGACATCAGAAACAAACTTATCCTCCCATCGCGAAAATACCGCAATTGACCTCTATTCGCATAGCGTAACCGCCATGAGAAAATTCTCTCTTTATGGGCATTTTGCAGTGTTTCTGGTGATGATGACAGGCATTGTGAGTAGTGTGATTCTCATTCCGGGTTGGCCTATTTTCAGCCGAACACTGTCTGAATATCAATCCATGCTATGGCTGAAAATAGTTCTGGTTATTGGCATGGTGCTGTTGGCTTTGATTAATCGCTATATTTTAGTGCCAAAGTTAAAGCAGAAAGGAAGCTATCAGCAATTGATAATCAATAGCTGGCTGGAAATGATCCTGGGTACAACGGCGTTGTTATGCGTCGCGATTTTTGCAACGCAACCTCCAGCGTGATTTTTGAGTGATTGGGGCAAATCTGGGTACATAATCAGGAAAATTAACGATAAAATCACGGCATGTATCTATCAGGGGAATGATAATGAAACGAGTATTTTGGGCGCTGCCTTTTTTGCTTCTCTCTTTTCAAGGAGTCGCTGCACCGATAAAAACGATCAGCAAGCTACAGTTTGGCAAACAATGGGCATTTACTCGTGAAGAGGTTATGCTTGATTGTCGGGCAGATGGCGCGTTGTTTGTGATAAATCCTAGCACACTGATGCAGTACCCGTTGAATGATCGCGCGGCACAACTGATGAAATCCAATAAAATTATTGCATCATCATTAGATACGATCCTCTTAAATGATCCTGAACATCCCAACCAAAAAATGAGTATTGCGCCATTCCAGCAAGCTGCATTAACTTTATGTGACCGTTCGGGTGATGGTAATGGTTAAAATTTGGTAAATCATTGCATGTCAACTACGCTTTAAGTGGTAAGTTGTTCTACGTCTCAATGGTAACTTTTAGCGCAAGGCTCTTTGATAGAGCCATTTTTCCCTAGGCCGAGTAGAGGAGTGAACTCGGCCTTTTTTTATTTATCAAAAACATGAACAAGGGCACGATCCTGAATGTAAGTCAGGCTATCTTTTAATTAAGCTGTGATATATCCCTAAATTTTATAAGTGAATACTGGTAAAAATAATTAAAGAAAATTTAAATTCAGGAAGAGAGACGGTATTCTGAAAGAAATTTAAAGTCATAGTGACCGATTATGTTCAGAAACAGATTTTTTTCAGAAACAGACTATGTTCAGAAATAGACTGTGTTCAGAAATAGTCTGTTCACTGTAGTAAAATTTTTATGTAAATTTATTGTTTACAAATTGTTAAATGTTTATCTATTGTGTAGGGATTTATGGATAAGAATGAGTTTTATCAAGAACTAACAGATAGCTTGATGGCACTGCTGTCAGGGGAGTATGATTTTATCGCTTCTCTGGCTAACACGAGTGCATTGTTATACGAACGTTTGGATCATGTTAATTGGGTTGGCTTTTATTTGGTAGATAATGATACCCTAGTATTAGGGCCATTTCAGGGCAAGAACGCTTGCGTTCGCATTCCAATAGGAAAAGGTGTATGCGGAACGGCTGTTGCAAATAAGAACATACAGCGTATTTCCGATGTGCATGCTTTTCCCGGTCATATCGCCTGTGATGCCACCAGTAATGCTGAAATTGTCCTTCCTTTGGAAATCAATGGGCAAATTATTGGCGTTTTGGATATTGATAGCACGGGTTTTGATCGGTTTGACGAGAATGATGAAAATGGCTTGAGAGCGCTGGTGATCAGGCTTTGTAGCCATTTGGGACAATGTGTTGTGTCAAAATATCTACAATAGAATGTAACTTAACGTACGTATAACGTGGCATTTATCAGTAACACTATTATAATGTCGCCTGTTCATGCCTACGCTGGTTGGCAAAACCGTTGTAATCAGGAAATTTCATGGAAAATCAACCTAAGTTGAACAGTAGTAAAGAAGTCATTGCTTTCTTGGCTGAGCGCTTCCCGCTTTGTTTTGTGGCAGAAGGTGAAGCACGTCCTTTGAAGATTGGGATCTTTCAGGACATCGTTGAACGTATTCAGGGTGAAGAGTGTTTAAGTAAAACACAGCTCCGTTCTGCACTGCGTTTGTATACTTCCAGTTGGCGTTATCTCTATGGTGTAAAAGAAGGTGCCCAGCGTGTTGACCTTGACGGAAACGTGTGTGGTGAGCTGGAAGTTGAACATATTGAACATGCGCGTCAGCAACTGGCAGAAGCGAAAGCACGGGTACAGGCTCAACGCGCCGAGCAGCGTGCCAAGAAACGTGAAACTGAAAACGTATCTGACAAGAAAAATGATCGCCCTGTGAATAAAAAGCCGGCTCCCCGCCGTCAAAAGCGATCAGGCGATGATGAAAAACGTCCAGCACGTTCGCAAGACCGCCAGCAACAATCGCGTAAACCAGTAGACAAAACCATCAAAAAAATTGCACAACCTGAATTAACTTCAGTCACTGACGTATCCTCTTTGACAGTCGGTCAGACAATCAAAGTCAATGTAGGAAAGAGTTTAGTGAACGCATCTGTGCTTGAAATTGCAAAAGATGGTGTAAGGGTGCAATTACCTACTGGTTTAGCAATGATAGTACGCGCAGAACACTTAAAGTTCTGATACGGAGGCCAACTTGGGCATGAACAAACTCGTTATTTTGGCTTTCGTTTTAGGTCTATCATTTTTTAGCACAGGTTATGCAGATACTATTAATGACAATGTCGCTAGTGGTGGCCATGCGACCAACGCCAATGTCATTAATGGTCACAATACCGCTGTTATTAGTCTGAGCCAGTTGCCAGATCTGAAACCAGAACCCCAACATCTCACAGTGAGTCAGCGGATTGCTTCCCGTTTTCTCCGCTCCCACTATCGCCAGTTTTATCTGGATGCGGATTTTTCAGGAAAAATTTTTGAGCGTTACCTGAATCAACTGGATTATGGGCACAATGTTTTTTTGGCCTCTGATATCGCGCAGTTCGCGACTCGAAAAGGAAAGTTAGGAAAAGAACTTGAGAATGGCGATCTAAAACTTCCTTATGACCTCTTTAATCTGATGCAAAAGCGCCGTTTTGAGCGCTATCAATACGTGCTTTCTCGTTTAGATCAACCTGTTGATTTAAACGGTCATGACACAATCGAAGCTGACCGTGCTAAAGCACCGTGGCCAAAGAGTGTTGAGGAGTTGGATAAACTTTGGGATGCTAAAATCAAATTTGATTGGATAAGCCTTAAATTATCCGGCAAAAATGATAAAGAAATTAAAGAAACTCTGACCAAACGCTATCGGATGTGGTTGAAACGTCTCACACAAACCAAGAGTGAAGATGTTTTTCAAAATATCATGATGGCTTTTGCCCGTGAAATAGACCCACATACCAGTTATCTCTCGCCGCGTGATACAGAACAGTTTAATTCAGAGATGAGTTTGTCTCTTGAAGGCATCGGCGCTATTTTGCAATATGATGATGAGTATATTTTGATTAATTCATTGCTTGCAGGTGGCCCTGCGGCTAAAAGCCATTTATTGAAAGTTGGGGATAAGATCATCGGTGTTGGGCAAGTAGGCAAGCCAATTGTCGATGTTGTTGGATGGCGTTTGGAGGATGTTGTTGCTCTTATCAGAGGGCCGAAGGGGAGTAAAGTCCGTCTTGAAATCATTCCAAGTGCGAAAGGGGTAAAAAACAACATTATTACCTTAACCCGTGAGAATATCCGTCTTGAAGATAAGGCTGTCAAGATGTCGGTGAAAACCGTAGGGAAGGAAAAAGTTGGTATTCTGGATATACCCAGTTTCTATGTCGGCTTAACTAACGATGTAAAAGTACAGTTGCAGAAACTTACCAAACAAAGTGTTTCCTCGATTGTCATTGACTTGCGCGGCAATGGTGGTGGCGCCTTGACAGAAGCGGTATCGTTATCCGGCTTATTTATTCCTACGGGGCCAGTTGTTCAGGTTCGGGACAATACTGGTAGAGTTAAAGTGGAAGCCGATGCGGATGAGGCAATATACTATAAAGGACCTCTGGTCGTTTTGATTGATAATAGAAGCGCTTCTGCGTCTGAAATTTTTGCGGCAGCGATGCAAGATTATGGTCGTGGATTAATTGTGGGAGAGCCTTCTTTCGGTAAAGGTACTGTTCAGCAATACCGCCCTTTGAATCGTATTTATGATCAGATGTTGCGACCTGATTGGCCAGAGATTGGTTCTTTGCAATACACGATCCAGAAATTTTATCGAATAAATGGTGGTAGCACCCAGCTTAAGGGGGTAACGCCTGATATCGTTATGCCGACAGGGCAAGTACCTTCTGAAACAGGGGAAAGCCGGGAGGATAACGCGTTGCCTTGGGACAGCATTCAGCCTGCACCTTATACTTCCTTGAAAGTGATTTCAGAATTAACGCCGTTACTGATTAAACTGCACAATCAACGGATTGTTAATGATCCGGAGTTTAAATATATTAAACAAGAGATTGCTTACCAGAAAATCATCAAAGAACGTAATGGTGTTATCTCCTTGAATTATGCTCAAAGAGAAAAAGAAAACAAAGAATACGAAACAATTAGTCTGAATAACATTAATGAACGCTTTAAACGGGAAGGTAAAAAGCTGCTCAAGTCGCTTGATGATTTATCAAAAGATTATAAAGGGCCAGATCCTTACTTAGATGAATCTGTAAAAATTGCATTGGATTTAGCGCACCAGCCTGCTGAATTGGCTGTAACGAAATAGTTTAAAAATAGTTTAAAAATTCGTTATAGATAGAAGGCCGGCTATCAAGTCGGCCTTTTGTCATTATTGTAAAGTTATATTTTTCTATCGTTTAACATCTTAAAAAACTTGAATAATATAGGGGTAATCCCCATCTAATGGCTTAACTCTTAGTTGAACTGTTTTTGATCATTAAAGGAAGCAAAATTATATGATGAGAATCGCCTTGTTCCTTCTCACAAACCTTGCGGTTATGGTGGTGTTTGGAATAATACTTTCACTTACAGGAGTTCAGCGGAGCAGTGTTGCTGGTCTCATGATTATGGCTGGTTTGTTTGGTTTTGGTGGTGCATTCATTTCTTTATTAATGTCGAAATGGATGGCGCTGCGTTCTGTTGGTGGTCAGGTTATTGAAAATCCTTCCAACGAAACAGAAGCCTGGTTGATGGAGATTGTACGTCGTCAGGCAGATCAGGTTGGAATTACTATGCCACAAGTGGCTATCTATGATGCCTTGGATATTAACGCATTTGCCACAGGGGCACGCCGTAATGCTTCTCTGGTTGCTGTCAGTACAGGGCTACTGAACAATATGAGCCGTGATGAAGCTGAAGCAGTCATTGCCCATGAAATTAGCCATATCGCTAATGGTGATATGGTGACAATGACATTATTGCAGGGTATCGTGAATACATTCGTTATCTTTATTTCACGTATCATTGCACAGGCTGCCGCAAGTTTCCTTTCCAGCAACGATGATGAAAGTGAGAGCAGCAGTAATGGTAATCCAATTGTTTACATGGTGCTCTCCATGGTGCTGGAGATCGTGTTTGGTATTCTGGCAAGTATTATTACCATGTGGTTCTCCCGTTACCGTGAATTCCATGCGGATGCCGGGTCAGCAAAATTGGTTGGGCGCGAAAAGATGATTGCTGCATTGCAATGCCTTAAAACCAGTTATGAACCTCAGGAAGAGGGAAAAATGATGGCTTTCTGTATCAATGGAAAATCTAAGAGTTTCAGTGAGTTGTTCTTGTCCCATCCGCCATTGGACAAGCGTATTGAAGCGCTTCGCAGCGGTGAATACCTAAAATAATGCGATAAACTATAAAGCCGAGACTCATTATGACTCTCGGCTTTATTTGATCTTCTTTTTAATCTCTTTTGAATTAAGACTGGTTTAATACCACTTTTTCGTCTTGCTCAAACACTTCTTTATTGGTTTTTCCCATCAATTGACTGGTGATCGTCCCTGCTGTCATAGCACCATTAACATTTAATGCGGTACGTCCCATATCAATCAGAGGCTCAACAGAAATTAGCAGAGCCACTAAGGTGACAGGTAGTCCCATGGCAGGCAGAACAATCAATGCTGCAAATGTGGCTCCACCACCAACGCCAGCAACACCCGCAGAACTGATAGTCACAATTCCTACAAGAGTAGCAATCCACATGGGATCAAAGGGATCAATGCCTACGGTTGGAGCCACCATTACTGCCAGCATGGCCGGATAAATACCCGCACAACCATTTTGTCCAATAGTCGCACCAAAAGAAGCAGAGAAGCTGGCAATCGATTCAGGTACACCGAGGCGGCGAGTCTGTGTCTCAACATTCAACGGAATACTTGCAGCGCTTGAACGGCTGGTGAATGCAAATGTCAGTACCGGCCCGGCTTTTTTAAAAAATTTCAGCGGATTAATACCCGTGAATGCCAAAAGTCCGCCATGTACAACAAACATCAGGCCAAGCGCGATGTAAGAAGCAACAACAAAATTACCTAATTGAGTAATATCATGGATATTGGAACTGGCAACAACTTTGGTCATTAATGCCATTACGCCATATGGCGTGAGGCGCATAACCAACCGAACCAGCTTCATTGCCCAAACCTGCATAATATCAATGGCAACGAGAGCCCGATTACCACGCTCATGATCATCTTTCAGCATTTGTAGTGCGGCAATACCTAAAAATGTCGCAAAAATGACAACACTAATAATGGAAGTAGGGCGGGCTCCCGTCAGATCAGCAAAGGGATTTTTAGGGATAAAAGAGAGAATGATCTGGGGGACACTCATATCTGCAACTTTGCCAATATAATTGCTTTCGATTGCTAATAAACGCGCAGTTTCTTGAGTGCCTTGAATAAGTCTAGTTGCACTTAAGCCAAACAAATTGGCAATGACGATCCCGATTAAAGCGGAAATCGCTGTAGTGAACAGTAACGTGCCAATGGCAATAAAGCTGATTTTTCCTAAGGAAGAGGCTTTGTGTAAACGTGCAACAGCACTGAGAATGGAAGCAAAAACCAATGGCATGATAACCATTTGCAGTAATTGTACATAACCATTACCGACGATATTGAACCATGTAATGGATTCTTTCACGGTAGGGTTATCTGTTCCATAAATGATGTTTAATGCCAGTCCAAAAGCGACACCCACGACTAGAGCGACAAGAACTTTTTTGGACAAGCTCCATTGATTTGAACTTGTTTTTGCTAATAAAACAAGCAGTGCTATAAAAACAAGCACATTGATGATGAGTGGTAAATTCATCCCTAGTCTCCAAAACTTATATGCCGTTTATATTTCGAGTTGCAATATGCAGCTTGAAATATACGGGGATAAGTGTATCTGTGTATGATATATATTTTTTGCATGATATTTAATCGTTTCGGATGATGAGAAAAATACGGTCTATATTTCTCTCAATCCGCTGATTTGTAAGTTGTATTTCAATTTGAAATCTATCGACCACATACCATGAAATGCTTAAGGGAGAATACTATCAGTATAAGAAGTTGCTTACTTATAATTAAATGGAATTTAATATAATTATTTTTCACT
>NZ_JAQRFK010000036.1 GCF_028598745.1 Xenorhabdus sp. IM139775 | reverse complement strand
CTCTTTACATAAAGTAAATGATTTCATTTTTACTATCATTTATTGTCTATTTTTAGGATAAAATATCCTCTTATCTATTGTTAGATTATTCTGATCTATGCTGTATTTTGCTCATAGTAAACGGTATTTAGCCTAATATGCTGCCGCCCCGGCAAGGAAAGTGACCCCCAATGATTGAGAGTCAGTTTCTATAAAGAATGATAGATTATTTTATTAATGAGAGAGTTAGAGAATAAGGAGGCGGGATCTAATAGATCACATGATGCCCATAACGGCTCAAAATGTCTTTTACTCGCTCCATTGTCTCCTTTGATGGCGGTTTAACACCTTCCAGTTGATATTCCTCACCCATGGCAATCCATTTATGTTTACCCAGCTTGTGGTAAGGTAATAGTTCTATTTTTTCAATATTTTTCATCTCCTTGGTGAATTCACCAAGTAAATGAACGGATTGATCATCATCCGACCAACCGGGAACAACAACATAACGAATCCAGGTTGTTTGATTGCGTTTGGCCAGATAATGTGCAAATTCAAGCGTTCGGTGATTGGATACGCCAACTAATTTTTGGTGAATATCATCGTTAAGCTGTTTTAGATCCAGCATCACCAGATCGGTGGCATCCAGTAATTCATCGATCACCGGATCATAACGGCGCACAAAGCCATTAGTATCCAGACATGTGTGAATGCCTTCTTCATGGCAAGCCCTGAACCAGTCACGTACAAATTCAGCCTGAAGAATGGCTTCCCCACCGGAAGCGGTGACCCCGCCGCCCGAAGCATTCATAAAATGACGATAGGTCGTTGCCTCTTTTATTAATTCTTCAACCGTGACGGTTTTTCCGCCGTGGGTATCCCAAGTATCGCGGTTATGGCAATAGAGGCAGCGCATAAGGCAACCTTGGAAAAACGCGATAAAGCGGATACCGGGGCCATCTACGGTGCCGCAAGATTCAAAAGAGTGGATACGGCCAAGTACGGACATGAAGGGACTTCTCCAAAACTGACAAGCGAATAAAGGCCCCAAGTGTTAGGGGGCCTTTAGTGTATGCCATTTTATTTCAATAGAACATAATGACATGCTAGGGAGTAAATATTGTCCCACGCGGGACAAGATTGCAAACGCTCACTATTAGAAAACTCAATTAAATAGATTGAGTAAATGTACGGGTGATAACATCCCGTTGCTGTTCTTTAGTCAAAGAGTTAAACCGCACCGCGTAACCTGACACACGAATAGTCAATTGAGGGTATTTCTCAGGATTTTCCATGGCATCCAACAGCATTTCACGGTTCATCACGTTGACGTTCAGATGCTGACCTCCTTCGATATCCGCTTCGTGATGGAAATAGCCATCCATCAGACCCGCCAGATTGGCTTTACGGACTTCATCATCTTTACCCAATGCATTAGGTACGATAGAGAAGGTGTATGAAATGCCATCTTTGGCATAAGCAAACGGCAGTTTAGCAACCGAAGTCAATGAAGCCACCGCACCTTTCTGATCGCGCCCGTGCATTGGGTTCGCACCGGGTCCAAATGGTGCGCCGGCACGACGTCCATCCGGCGTATTTCCCGTTTTCTTACCATAAACCACGTTTGAGGTAATGGTCAGCACCGACTGTGTTGGAACCGCATTGCGGTAGGTTTGCAGTTTCTGAATTTTCTTCATGAAGCGTTCAACCAGATCACAAGCGATATCATCGACACGGGGATCGTTGTTACCGAATTGTGGGTATTCGCCTTCAATGTTGAAATCAACTGCCAGACCATCTTCATCGCGGATTGGGGAAACTTTCGCATACTTAATGGCAGACAGTGAGTCAGCAGCAACAGACAGGCCTGCGATGCCACACGCCATGGTGCGAAGCACATCACGATCATGCAGTGCCATCAATGAAGCTTCATAGCTATATTTATCATGCATGTAGTGGATGATGTTCAGGGCCGTGACATACTGTTTTGCCAGCCAATCCATGAAGTGATCCATGCGATCCATCACTTTATCATAATCCAGCACGGCGTCTTTCATTGGCGCTTCTTTCGGGCCAACCTGCATTTTCATTTTTTCATCCACACCGCCATTGATGGCATATAGCATGGTTTTTGCAAGGTTTGCGCGGGCGCCGAAGAACTGCATTTGTTTACCAACCACCATTGGGCTGACACAACACGCGATAGCGTAATCATCGCTGTTGAAGTCAGGGCGCATCAGGTCATCATTTTCGTATTGCAGGGATGAAGTATCGATCGAGACTTTTGCGGCAAACTTTTTAAAGTGAATGGGCAGTTTTTCAGACCACAGGATGGTCATGTTAGGTTCCGGGGATGGCCCCATGGTATATAGCGTATTCAGGAAACGGAAACTGTTTTTGGTGACCAGAGTACGCCCATCCAGGCCCATGCCCGCCAGTGATTCGGTAGCCCAGATAGGGTCGCCGGAGAACAGTTCATCATATTCTGGTGTACGCAGGAAACGTACCATGCGCAATTTCATGACCAAATGGTCGATCAGCTCTTGAGCTTGTTGTTCGGTCAATTTACCAGCCCGAATATCACGTTCGATGTAGATATCCAAGAAGGTGGAAACACGGCCAAAGGACATCGCAGCCCCGTTTTGGGATTTAACGGCTGCCAGATAGGCGAAATAAGTCCATTGCACGGCTTCTTTGGCATTGGTAGCCGGATTGGAAATATCATAGCCATGTTTAGCTGCCATCTCTTTGATTTGACCAAGGGCACGATGCTGTTCGACCAGTTCTTCACGCAGGCGAATGGTTGCTTCTAACTCTTCGCCGTTCTCCAATTTTTCCTGCAAGGAAGTGAATTGAGCAAATTTTTCATCACGCAGGACGTCAATACCGTACAACGCAACGCGACGGTAATCGCCGATAATGCGACCCCGGCCGTAAGCATCAGGCAGGCCAGTCAATACACCCGATTTACGGCATTTCAGGATATCGGGCGTGTAAACATCGAATACCCCTTGGTTATGAGTCTTACGATATTCCGTGAAAATTTGTTTCAGTTTTGGGTCGAGTTTGCGATTGTAGGCTTTACAGGAACTTTCAACCATTTTAATGCCACCAAATGGAATAATGGCACGTTTCAGTGGCGCTGCGGTTTGTAGGCCAACGATTTGTTCCAAATCTTTCTCAATATAACCGGCATCATGAGAGGTAATGGTAGACGCAATATCAGTATCAAAATCTACCGGTGCATGGGTGCGGTTTTCTATTTTGATACCTTCCATGACTTTTTCCCACAAAACGTTTGTCGCTTCTGTGGCACCCTCAAGGAATGATTCATCACCTTCATACGGGAGATAGTTTTTCTGGATGAAATCACGGACATCGACTTCATTCTGCCAGCTACCCTCGTTAAAGCCTTGCCATGCTACAGAAAATTTTTCGTTTAACTCGGACATGATACTTCTACCTTTTAGCAGTGGAAATTTTAAGAAATCTGATAAGGAGGCAACTTAATGTTTTTTGTCGCCACGTAAATACATCAACCAATAAGCCAACCCGACCAATACTGCACCGCCAATAATGTTACCTATCGTGACAGGGATCAGGTTATCAGTAATAAAACTGGAAACGTTAAGTTGGGGAAATTGTTCAGGTGTTGTCCCTGCTTGCCGCCAGAATTCTTCTGGTGCGAAGTTTTTGATAATGATCCCGAACGGAATTAAAAACATATTGGCAATACTGTGTTCAAAACCACTGGCGACAAACATGCCAATTGGCAGTATTAACGCAAATAACTTATCGGTCAGGCTGCGCCCGGCATAGCTCATCCAGACTGCAAGGCATACCATCAAATTGGCTAAAATCCCCAGACATACGGCCTCAACAAAAGAATGGTGCATTTTATGATCTGCGGTCTGTAACACATTCAACCCCCAAGCCCCGTTGGCGACGGCATATTGGCCGGAATACCAAATCAAAGCGACAAAAAACAGGGCACCAATCAGATTACCGATATACACGTTAATCCAGTTTTTGAACATTTGGGACCAAGTGATACGTCCTGTCGCTTTTGAAATGATTGTCAATACGGTGGAAGTGAAGAGATCGACACCACATATCACCACTAACATTAAGCCAAGGGAAAAACAGATACCGCCGGTTAATTTCGCTAATCCATAAGGAATAGAAGAGGTTCCTGTTGTTGCCGTAATGTAAAAAACAAAAGCAATGGAAATAAACACACCTGCCATGATTGCCGATAAATACGTCACTGCGGGATGTTTATGGACTTTATGGACACCACTATCATCAGCGATTTGTGCCATTACAGCAGGCGGAAATAAATTAAAAGGGTTGTCAGTTTTCATCCTAACACGCTCTTTATCCTTAATTAATTATAGCACGCCTTGATAGTAACAAACGGGCATTGGCCTGAATTTGATATGGATCATATTAGGCTGAAAGTTTAGTGAAATATGCTTGGCTAAATGAGGTGATTCGATCATAACTGAATGATTTTTAATATAAAATATTTTTTAAAATTTATAAAAATATTTTATATTGGTGATTTTGGTCTTTTAGGGGGTTAAAAGTAAAATAACAGGTTAAATTGTCATTTATTTGTTATTTAAAAATAAATTATCTTTAACCTGAATTTTACTTTTTGTCGTCAATAAACGCTAATGCAACAGTTTATTTATTGGACCAAAATTCACGTTTGGCTTTTTGCAGTTTCTCATAAGCATTCAATAATGCTTGATGGGCGGGTAATGCGTTTAATTCTGGATCAATAGACCATAGGCCATGGAAGCAATTTTCTCCGGCAAGAGCAGCAGAAGCCGCATCTACCGTGTCTTGGCCGTACATTTTGACAAATGCCTGATAATATTGCGCTGGTTTGCGATCTTCTTCTTGGGTCAACAGCAACAGTGTTTGCAGGCAGCGATAGTAGTTAGCGCGTTCCGCCGTGAAAACAGAGGCATTAAAATCTTGTGTCCACTCAACCCAAATCAGTGCTTGTTCCAAATCGTTGCCAGCCAGTGCCAGCATGGATTTCAATTCACCAATACGCAGGTTGCTCCAACCGTTATCTTTACCCGCAGCAATGCCCAATAATTCACGGACACGGGTGAAGTCATCCAAACCTTCATCATCCAGTTGTTCGAGGAAAGCCAAATATTCTTCTGGCTGCCATTGGCTTTCCGGCAATGCCAAAATGGTGTCGCGCAGATGAGTCCCCATGGTGTTATTGGCAATGTGCAGATCTTCGACCGGATAAATATCTGACATGCCGGGCACCAGAATACGGCAAGCGTAAACGCCAAGGTGCTCATAATCAGCAACATAAACCTCAGCATCCAGTTTATTGAAGATCCCCATCAGCGTGGCAAACTCTTCCTCTGTCGTGCCGCTGAAATTCCAGTCAGCAAATTCATAGTCGGCATCCTGCTTAAACAGATCCCAACTGATTGCACCGCTGGAATCAATAAAGTGAGTTTCCAGATTGGTATGCTCAGAAACTTCCTCATCATCAAAACTGGGTGGGGTGAAGACATCCAAATCTTTCAGGCTACGGCCTTGCAGCAGTTCTGTGACTGTCCGCTCCAGTGCAACACCAAAATCAGGATGGGCGCCAAAGGAGGCAAAACAAGTGCCATTATTAGGATTGAACAGCACGACGCAAATGACGGGAAATTGCCCGCCCAGTGAAGCGTCGTAACAATAGAGTGGGAAGCCTTCTTCCTGCAATTTATTGACCGATGCCACCACGCTTGGGTAGCGATCCATTATCTCTTGTGGAATTTCAGGCAAGCTGATGCATTCTGCGATAATGCGATTTTTCACATAGCGCTCGAATACTTCCGATAATCCCTGAACACGAGCTTCGTTCATGGTATTGCCGGCTGACATGCCATTTGAAACATACAGGTTTCCGACAATATTCATTGGAATATAAATCGGTTGATGATCTGACAGGCGAGTGAATGGCAGGGCACAGATCCCCCGATCTTCATTACCTGATTGCAGATCAACTAACTGGCTGGCACAAAGTGCGTTATCTGGGTTGTAAAAACGATGCAGGCGTTCGTCTAAAATCCCCTCTGGCAGAGAGTCATCTTCCGGCAACGGAAACCATTTTTCATTTGGGTAATGAACAAATTCACCATTGGCAACGGTATCGCCCAGATAAAAATCAGCAAAGAAATAGTTTGTCGACAGTCGCTCAAAATATTCTCCCAATGCCGAGGCCAAGGCTGCTTTCTTGCTGGCACCCTTGCCATTTGTAAAGCAAAGTGGGCAGTCACGATCACGGATATGTACTGACCAAACATTCGGGACAGGATTCAGCCATGAGGCCTCTTCAATATTAAAACCAAGAGACACCAGTTTGTGCTGAAAACGGCTAATGGAGTCTTCCAACGCGGCATCTTTGCCTGGGATATAGGTTTGCGTCATCGTGATTCACTTCAATGTATGTTAAAAGTGCATATCATACGGCGTTTTTTTTATCCGCTCTATCAGTTCCCAAAAATTATTGTTAATTAGAGTTTATTTATTGTGGGTTTACATAATAAAATGGCTTTTTTTACAAGAGGTTGAATAATGAAAAAGACTAAAATAACAGCAATGGCCGGTTTTCTGGCTTTAGTTAGTGGTTCTGCTTTCGCTCTGCCAAGCGTTACCGTTTTGGCAACAGGAGGCACAATTGCCGGGGGTGGTGAATCTGCAACTCAATCGAATTATACAGCGGGTAAAGTGGGTATTGATGCACTGCTGAATGCTGTACCGGCAATTAAAAATATTGCGGATTTGAAAGGCGAGCAGGTTGTCAGCATCGGTTCTCAGGACATGAACGATCAGGTGTGGCTGACTCTGGCGAAAAAAATCAACGCAGATTGTGACAAAACCGACGGTTTTGTTATCACCCACGGTACAGATACCATGGAAGAAACGGCTTATTTCCTCGATCTGACCACGCAATGCCAGAAGCCTGTCGTGATGGTTGGTGCAATGCGTCCATCGACTGCACTGGGTGCTGATGGTCCGTTGAACTTGTACAACGCGGTGGTGGTTGCTGCTGATAAAAACTCAGCAAACCGTGGTGTCCTGCTGGCGATGAATGATTCCGTTATTCATGGCCGTGACATTGGTAAACTGAGCACAACTGAAGTTCAAGCGTTCCAGCCGGTGAATGCGGGATCACAGGGTTTTGTTCACAATGGCAAAGTGCACTACTATTCTGCGGCATCAGTCAAAGCCGGCAAAGCCGCTTTCGATGTGAGCAAGCTGGATAAATTGCCAAAAGTCGGCATTGTTTATAACCATTCCAACGCCTCTGATCTGCCGGCGAAAGCATTTGTTGAAAATGGCTATCAGGGCATTGTCAGTGCAGGCGTAGGTAACGGTAACATCTATAAGTCTATTCTTGACACACTGGCTACAGCCGCTAAAGAGGGTGTCGTTGTTGTTCGCTCCAGCCGTATTCCTTTCGGCTATACCACGCAGAATGCGGAAGTTGACGACAGCAAATATGGCTTTGTCGCCTCAGAGCGTCTGAATCCTCAGAAAGCGCGTGTTCTGCTGCAATTGGCTCTGACGCAAACTGCTGATGCCGCAAAAATTCAGGAAATGTTTAATAAGTATTAATTCCTGATTGAAAGATATAAAAAGGCGCAATTTATGCGCCTTTTTATATTCCAATCTGTCTGGATTCATCGTCATGGCCATTATGAGCAAAACATCAACGCATTTATTTATTACACTCATCAATAAATTAATTTTTTGAATTATTTTTCTATTTGTGCTCGTTTTTTTAAAGACCATTTTGGTCACTATCATAAAAATCAATACTTATTAATTTTCTTCTGAAAGATTATTTTTCTGTATCCTATAAACTTCAGGCTGCGATATTTCACCATGTTGGTTATAACTCATTGCCTTATTTATAATAAGGCGAGTCATCAACGAGTTATGCTGTAGGTTTCAACAAATGCTTAATAACCGTTGCAGCGTTACGGCGGGAGTGATAAAACCAATACGTCCGATTTTATTGTATCCATTGATAGGGTGAAGTTAATAATGAGTCAGGTATATAATTTCAGCGCTGGTCCAGCCATGTTGCCAGCAGAAGTATTACGACGTGCAGAGCAGGAACTTTGCAACTGGCACGGCTTGGGGACATCGGTAATGGAAATCAGCCACCGTAGCAAAGAGTTTGTGGCTGTTGCAGCAGAAGCAGAAAAAGATCTCCGGGATTTATTAGCAATACCTGAGAATTACAAGGTGCTGTTTTGTCACGGCGGTGCTCGTGGGCAATTCTCAGCGTTACCACAAAACTTCTTGGGTGGTAAATCGACAGCAGATTATATCGTGAGTGGCTACTGGTCTGAATGTGCAGCGAAAGAAGCAGAAAAATATTGCACGCCAAACGTCATTGATATCAGGACAGAAACGGACGGTGTCAAAAGTGTGAAGCCGATGAGTGAATGGGCCTTGGGCAGCGATGCGGCCTATATCCATTATTGTCCGAATGAAACGATTGACGGCATCGCCATTTTTGAAGAGCCTGATTTTGGTGATGATAAAATTGTCATTGCCGATTATTCTTCAACCATTCTCTCTAACCCAATTGATGTTAGCCGTTATGGTGTTATTTATGCCGGAGCACAAAAAAATATTGGGCCAGCAGGAATAACCGTTGTCATTATTCGTGAAGATCTATTGGGTAAAGCACACCCGCATACACCCTCTATTCTGGATTATACGGTGCTGGCTCAATACGATTCTATGTATAACACGCCACCGACATTTGCTTGGTATCTGTCTGGCATGGTATTCAAATGGTTGAAAGAGCAGGGGGGGCTACAAGAAATCAGCAAGCGTAATCATGCAAAAGCCGAACACCTCTATCGTGCCGTTGATAACAGCAAGCTGTATATCAACCGTGTTGCCCCGGAAAACCGTTCTATCATGAATGTCCCATTCCAACTGGCTAACCCTGCGTTAGACAGCCAATTCCTGAAAGAAGCCTATGCGCACGGGCTACATGCGTTGAAAGGGCACAAAGTTGCAGGGGGCGCTCGTGCTTCCATTTATAACGCCATGCCCTATGAAGGTGTAAAAACATTGGTTGAATTCATGGCTGATTTTGAACGCCGCAACGCATAATTTTTTATCGTCGGGAGGAATAATACCTCCCGCACTCAACATTCTCGATTTATCCTAAAAAGTAAAAACATATCCCAATTAAAAAACCGGAGATCCCTCTCTATTATGCAATCCCTGACGTTACAACCCATCGCCCATATTAATGGAACAATTAACTTGCCCGGTTCCAAGAGCGTTTCTAACCGCGCTTTGTTACTTGCTGCGTTTGCCAAGGGGACAACCCGGCTCACCAATTTATTGGACAGCGATGATATCCGTTACATGCTTAATGCCCTGACTGCATTGGGTATTTCCTGTCATCTATCCACCGACCGAACTGTCTGTGAAGTCGAGGGTATTGGCGGTCGCATTACGGGTAAAAGCGGTATTGAATTATTCCTCGGTAATGCAGGCACAGCGATGCGTCCATTGGCTGCGGCTCTGTGTTTGGGAGAGGAAGGTTTGGGAGAAAACATCAGCGTGGTATTGACCGGCGAACCCCGGATGAAAGAGCGTCCAATCGGTCATTTGGTTGATGCACTGCGCCAAGGTGGTGCAAAAATTGACTATCTTGAACAGGAAAATTATCCGCCCTTGCATATCAAAGGGGGATTTTCGGGAGGAAACATTACCGTTGATGGTAGTGTTTCCAGCCAGTTCCTGACCGCTTTGTTGATGGCAGCGCCATTGGCGAAAAATGACACAGAGATCCGTATACAAGGTGATTTGGTGTCGAAACCTTATATTGATATTACATTGGCACTCATGAAAAGTTTTGGTGTCACGGTAGGCAATGAACAATATCAGGTTTTTCATATTAAAGGTCAGCAGCAATATTTGTCGCCAGGGCAGTATCTGGTGGAAGGCGATGCTTCATCGGCATCTTATTTTCTGGCCGCGGCAGCCATTAAAGGCGGGACTGTTCGTGTTACGGGCATTGGCAAAAATAGCCTGCAAGGGGATACCCAATTTGCCAATGTGCTGGAACAGATGGGGGCGATTATTCGTTGGGGGGATGATTTTGTCGAATGCGAACGTGGCACATTGACTGGTATTGATATGGATATGAATGCCATTCCTGATGCTGCAATGACTATTGCGACAACCGCGTTGTTTGCACAGGGAGACACCGTTATCCGCAATATCTATAATTGGCGGGTAAAGGAAACGGATCGGCTGAACGCGATGGCAACTGAATTACGAAAAATAGGTGCCGAAGTGGAAGAGGGGCATGATTATATACGGGTTTCTCCGCCAGAAAAACTCAATCATGCAGAAATTGAAACCTATAATGATCACCGAATTGCGATGTGTTTTTCGCTGGTAGCCCTATCGGATACCCCAGTTACCATCCTTGATCCAGGCTGTACAGCAAAAACATTCCCAGATTATTTCAATCAGCTTGAAAAGCTCAGTCAATATACAAAATAAATCGAGATGGAAATAAATGGGCTTTGCCTGTTTTTCTCACCTGCTGAGCACCGTATAATAGGGCAGGTTTTTATTGCTTGCTAATTAAGCAATTTTTTGCATTCAGTAGATGACCTGTCTGTTATACGAATGTTATGCGAGAAGGAGGATAATAATGGCGGCAATAGCCCCAGTAATAACCGTTGATGGGCCAAGTGGTGCCGGCAAGGGAACACTATGTCAGGCATTGGCTGAAGCGTTAGATTGGCAATTGCTTGATTCAGGTGCCATTTATCGTGTATTGGCACTGGCTGCCATCCATCATCAGGTGGATATCCAGTCTGAAGACGCTCTGGTTCCTCTGGCAGCAAACCTGGATGTTCGTTTTGTGCCCGAAAATGGCAAACTCCGGGTCATTCTGGAAGGCGAAGATGTCAGCAATGAAATTCGTACTGAAACTGTTGGAAACACAGCTTCACAGGCGGCCACATTCCCACGTGTCCGTGAGGCGCTCTTGCGTCGGCAGAGAGCTTTCCGCATTGCTCCCGGGCTGATAGCCGACGGCCGTGACATGGGAACAATCGTGTTTCCTGACGCGCCGGTGAAAATATTTCTTGATGCAAGTGCGGAAGAACGGGCGCGCAGACGCATGTTACAGTTGCAGGAGAACGGTTTTAGTGTTAATTTTGAAAGCCTTTTGTCCGAAATACAGGAGCGGGACTTCCGCGACCGCAATCGGGCAGTTGCGCCTTTAGTGCCTGCACAAGATGCATTGATCTTGGATTCGACCAGCATGTCTATCGAAGAAGTGATTGATAACGCACTGACTTATGCGAGAAACGCGCTGGAAATACCCGCATAATCGTTAATTTTCTGAAATACGCTATTGCAGTAGTGTATCAAGAAGATGTATATAGAATTCTGGTGTATTGGTAGTGAAATATGCTGGTACACTAAAACACCTTGTAACAGGGAAAAGTTGCGAGGTATGTAAAACAACCCCATTCGGCTGGAAGCTAAATGGACGTTAATTAAAAAACTTGAAGATCATTAACATGACAGAATCTTTTGCTCAACTCTTTGAAGAATCCCTACAGTCTATCGAAACTCGTCCAGGTGCCATCGTTCGTGGTGTCGTGGTTGCTATCGATAAAGACGTTGTATTGGTTGACGCAGGTCTGAAATCAGAATCCGCCATTCCTGTAGAACAATTCAAAAATGCTCAAGGTGAGCTGGAAATCCAAGTTGGCGATGAAATCGATGTAGCTCTGGATGCGGTAGAAGATGGTTTCGGTGAAACTATCCTGTCCCGTGAGAAAGCGAAACGTCACGAAGCATGGCTGATGCTGGAAAAAGCATACGAAGAAGCTGAAACTGTCACTGGTATTATCAATGGCAAAGTAAAAGGCGGCTTCACCGTAGAACTGAACGGTATCCGTGCATTCCTGCCAGGTTCACTGGTTGACGTTCGCCCAGTTCGTGACACTACTCACCTTGAAGGCAAAGAGCTTGAGTTCAAAGTCATCAAGCTGGATCAGAAACGCAACAACGTAGTTGTTTCCCGTCGTGCAGTTATCGAATCTGAAAACAGCGCAGAACGTGATCAGTTGCTGGAAAACTTGCAAGAAGGCATGGAAGTTAAAGGTATCGTTAAGAACCTGACTGACTACGGTGCATTCGTTGATCTGGGCGGCGTTGATGGCCTGCTGCACATTACTGATATGGCTTGGAAACGTGTTAAACATCCAAGCGAAATCGTCAATGTGGGCGATGAAATCACAGTTAAAGTACTGAAATTTGACCGTGAGCGTACCCGCGTATCTCTGGGTCTGAAACAACTGGGTGAAGATCCATGGGTAGCTATCGCTAAACGTTATCCAGAAAGTACTAAACTGACTGGTCGCGTAACTAACCTGACTGACTACGGCTGCTTCGTTGAAATCGAAGAAGGCGTTGAAGGTCTGGTACACGTTTCAGAAATGGATTGGACCAACAAAAACATCCACCCATCCAAAGTTGTTAACGTTGGTGACGTTGTGGAAGTTATGGTTCTGGATATCGATGAAGAACGTCGTCGTATCTCCCTGGGCCTGAAACAGTGTAAAGCTAACCCTTGGCAGCAATTTGCTGAGACTCACAACAAAAACGACCGTGTTGAAGGCAAAATCAAGTCTATCACTGACTTCGGTATCTTCATCGGTCTGGACGGCGGCATCGACGGTCTGGTTCACCTGTCTGACATCTCCTGGAACGTTGCAGGTGAAGAAGCAGTTCGTGAATACAAGAAAGGCGACGAAATTGCTGCTGTAGTTCTGCAAGTCGATGCAGAGCGTGAGCGTATCTCTCTGGGCATCAAGCAACTGGCAGAAGATCCATTCAACAATTACCTGTCTGTAAACAAGAAAGGTGTAATTGTTACTGGTAAAGTCACTGCGGTTGACGCAAAAGGTGCTACAGTTGAATTAGCTGACGGCGTTGAAGGTTACATGCGTGCATCAGAAGCTTCTCGTGACCGCGTTGAAGATGCAACTCAAGTTCTGAACGTTGGCGATGAAGTTGAAGCTAAATATGTTGGCGTTGATCGCAAAAACCGCGTAATCAACCTGTCTGTTCGTGCAAAAGACGAAGCTGATGAAAAAGACGCTATCGCTTCTGTGAACAAACAAGAAGACTCAAACTTCGCTAACAACGCAATGGCTGAAGCTTTCAAAGCAGCTAAAGGCGAATAATCTAAGTCAATAACGACGGGTAATATTTTCTATTAGGGAATATTACCCGAATACGGTAGTTTAGGGAGGTACCATGACCAAGTCTGAATTAATCGAAAGACTTGCGGAGCAACAATCTCACATGCCGGCCAAAGCCGTTGAAGATGCAGTGAAAGAAATGCTTGATCATATGGCAGAAACATTAGCCGCAGGTGAACGTATTGAAGTTCGCGGATTCGGCAGCTTTTCTCTTCACTACCGGGCTCCGCGTGTGGGGCGTAACCCAAAAACAGGTGATAAAGTGGAATTGGAAGGTAAATATGTTCCTCACTTTAAACCTGGTAAAGAGTTACGTGACCGCGTGAATATCTATAGCGATAGCTAAAAGATATCAGTTATTACTTAATTAAACTAACGGCACCTTAGGGTGCCGTTTTTTGTATATCCAATTCTTGATCCTCTGATTTTTGTGAGAATAACCGTATTTTTTGAGACTCGTTTCTTCTGTTTGAAAATTAATTTGCGAAGTAGCTCCACAGTAACATTTCTCCAACTGGCAGCCAGATCTATTATGAAATAAGCTCTTTTACGTGAATGGAATATCAGCGCAGAGGCATAATGGATGCAGTCTATAATATCTTTCCCTTTAACACATTTATTCGCTGTTTGGCGAAAATCGGCGTCGCTTATCAGCTTCAACTTGACGGCATCAGTCATTGTGTTGGGTATTCTGCCTTTATTATTCCTTGCGGAGCTTCCTCAAACAAAAGTTATCAAATATCTTATTTTTCTGGCATTTTGTTTACTATTTTTTCCTTTTAAAGCCATTAGATTAATATCATTAGGATTATGGGTATTTATTTTTGGATGTTGGCACGCTCATCAAATATTGGCGGAAATCACTTATTTCAGCGAAACTTCCCGCACTGCAATGGTTATGATTGATAGCGTATCATTGGGAAATATAACAGAGAAAAAAGAGGAGAATGATCAAAAGACGCGTTATCGTATTCGGTTGATTGAGAGCAATGGAAAATATATTTTTCCTGCCTTATACGCATCAGTATCATGGGACTCTCAGGAGTTGCTGTGTGCGGGTCAGAAATGGCAGGTGACAATGAAACTTAGGCCTGTCCATGCTCAATTAAACCATGGTAGTTATGATAGCCAACGCTATTTACTTTCTATCCATCAGCCGTTGAATGGAAAAATTATTAAGGCAAAACCACTCAATAGAAACTGTAACCTTCGGCAAAATTTCATTAATCAATTGCTACCGAAAATTCAGCCCCTAAAACAGTCGGGTATTGTATTAGCACTTGCGTTTGGTGAAAGGGCATGGCTGGATAAATCCACTCGCTTGCTATTACAGCAGACAGGCATTGCTCATCTGATGGCAATTTCAGGGCTGCATATTGCAATGGCCAGTCTATTTGGCTGGGGTTTTGCGAGAATAATGCAATTTTTCTTTCCGGCAAAATGGATTGGATTTCGTTTCCCATTAATCATGGGCTGGTTAATGGCAATATTGTATGGATGGCTGTCTGGTTGGGGAATTCCCGCCGTTCGGGCAATATTGGGGCTAACCCTGTGGATTTATTTACGCTGGAAAAGCCAGCTTTGTTTTTCATGGCAATGGGCTTTATGGAGTGCCGCCCTTATTTTACTTTTCGATCCCTTAGCCATTCTTGCTGACAGCTTCTGGCTCTCATTTACTGCGGTGATGGCACTGTTATTTTGGTTTCATTGGATGCCCTTGCCAGAAAGAATGCGTCACGGTTGGCAATGGGCATGGTTGCGTGGACTGCATATGCAGTTAGGTCTGATGTTAATGTTGCTGCCGTTGCAGCTTCTGTTATTTCAGGGCGTTAATATTGCATCATTGGTGGCTAATTTATGGGCTGTCCCGATTATCTCTTTTGTCTCTGTGCCATTAATTATGTTAGGGATCGTGGGTATTTTTCTTCCGGTTATCCAATCATTATTATGGCAACTTATTGATGACAGCATTTTATTTGCCTTGGCACCTTTACCTGCCTTGACATATTCATGGTTTGAAACGGGGCACTATCCCATTGTGATGACGCTTGCCGGCTGGTTTTTCGTTGTGATTTGGCGATTAAGCTGGTGGCGCTCTTATAAATGGTTATTGGGGATTTGCATCGGAATTATTGCGTGTTATTCCAAGCGTTCCAATGATTATCAATGGCGCTTTTCAATGCTGGATGTGGGGCATGGATTAGCTGTGGTGATTGATAAGGGAGGAAAAGCGATCATTTTCGATACGGGCAATCGTTGGGAAACGGGCAGTATGGCAGAAAAAGTCATTGAACCTTATTTACGCTGGCACCGATTAACACCAGGGCAAATCATTCTTAGCCATGATCATTTGGATCATACGGGAGGAATGGAATATCTGATGGAAAAATATCCTGACATCCAAATTAGAAGCCCTTCATTAAATCAGGCCCATTTGTCTTGTGTCCGTGGTGAACAGTGGACATGGCAGGGATTACATTTTAAAGTCCTCTGGCCACCAGAAAAGACAGCGATTGTTGGCAATAATCAATCTTGTGTTATCCGCATTGATGATGGTAATCACAGTTTATTATTAACCGGGGATTTGGAAAAGCAGGGGGAATACCGCTTATCGGCGCTTGAGAAAAATCATCTGTCAGCAACTGTACTACAAGTCCCACATCATGGGAGTAACACCTCTTCTACCTCCGTATTCATACGTAAAGTGATGCCCCAATATGCTTTGGCTTCAGTAGCACGCTATAGTCCGTGGCGACTGCCTTCAGTGAAAGTGAAACAACGTTATAAAAATGCCGGGGTTGAGTGGCATAGTACTGCCGTTTCTGGTCAGATAACCGGCTATTTTTATCGCGATCACATTAAATTAAAAGGTTATCGACAACAAATAGTATCACGGTGGTATCATCAGTGGTTTGGTATTCGTGGCGATCATGAGTAGAATGATTCGCTATTTCTTTTGGTTTTGGTAACTCAATAATGAATGATAAAGACCTTTCTACCTGGCAGACCTTTCGCCGATTGTGGCCGACCATCACTCCTTTTAAGGCCGGTCTGTTAGTTGCGGCGGTTGCGCTGGTTATGAATGCTGCCGGTGATACATTGATGCTTTCTTTGTTGAAGCCTTTGCTTGATGAGGGTTTTGGCAAGGCAGACATGAGTGTATTGAAGTGGATGCCACTGGTTGTTATCGGGTTGATGTTGTTGCGTGGCATATCTGGTTTTGTATCAAGTTATTGTATCTCTTGGGTATCAGGCAAAGTTGTTATGCAGATGCGTCGCCGTCTGTTTAATCATATGATGGGAATGCCTGTTTCCTTCTTTGACCAGCAATCCACGGGAACTTTGCTTTCCCGTATTACCTACGATTCAGAACAGGTTGCTTCCTCCTCTTCCGGTGCATTAGTGACGGTTGTCAGGGAAGGGGCATCAATTATTGGCCTGTTTATCCTGATGTTCTATTACAGTTGGGAACTCTCCCTGATTCTGATCGTCATTGCGCCGATCGTGGCAGGTGTGATTCGCCTGGTTTCTGTGCGTTTTCGTACTATCAGTAAAAGTATGCAAAACAGCATGGGAATGGTGACAACCAGTGCCGAACAGATGCTGAAAGGGCATAAAGAGGTTTTGATTTTTGGTGGTCAAAAAGTTGAAACCGAACGTTTCAACAAAGTCAGCAATCATATGCGTCAACAAGGTATGAAGATGGTTTCTGCTGATTCCATTTCAGACCCGATTATTCAGCTTATTGCTTCTTTTGCACTGGCATTTATCCTGTATGCGGCCAGTTTCCCTGAAATTATGGGGGCTTTAACCGCAGGGAAAATCACCGTTGTGTTTTCATCCATGATCGCCCTGATGCGTCCATTGAAGTCCCTGACTAACGTGAATTCCCAATTTCAACGTGGTATGGCAGCGTGCCAGACGTTATTTACTATTTTGGACATGGAGCAGGAAAAAGACGGCGGTAAATTGGAAATCAAAAAGGCAAAAGGCAATATTGAATTCCGTGATGTCACTTTCTGTTATCCAACCAAGGATCATCCAGCCCTGAACAATATTTCAATGACGATCCCGGCGGGCAAAACCATTGCATTGGTTGGGCGTTCAGGATCAGGTAAATCGACCATCGCTAATCTCCTTACTCGTTTTTATAACGTGAATGAGGGTGGGATCATATTGGACGGTCATGACCTGCGTGAATATACACTGGCTTCACTGCGTAACCAAATTGCGTTGGTGTCGCAAAATGTGCATCTATTCAATGATACTGTTGCCAACAATATTGCTTACGCCAGCGAAGGGCAATTTAGTCGTGAAGAGATCGAACGAGCGGCAGAAATGGCTTATGCAATGGACTTTATCAAAAAGCTGGATAACGGCCTTGATACCATGATTGGTGAAAATGGCGTTTTGCTTTCCGGAGGACAGCGCCAGCGTATTGCTATTGCCCGTGCTTTATTACGTGATTCTCCGATTTTAATTTTAGATGAAGCAACCTCTGCACTGGATACCGAATCTGAACGTGCAATTCAGGCGGCATTAGATGAATTGCAGAAAAACAGAACTTCCTTGGTCATTGCCCACCGCCTTTCTACTATTGAAAATGCCGATGAAATTATCGTTATTGAAGATGGCAATATCATAGAGAGGGGAAATCATGCAATCTTGTTGGAACGTGAAGGAGCCTATGCACAGTTACATAGGATGCAGTTTGGCCAATGATTGAACGCATATGGTCAGGCCGTTCATGGCTATATATCATATTACTCCCATTATCAGCCCTTTATGGGCTGGTAAGCGGTCTACGTTGTTTAAGCTATAAACTGGGGTTGAGCCGTTCTTGGCAAGCACCAGTGCCGGTTGTGGTTGTCGGTAATTTGACGGCAGGCGGAAATGGTAAAACGCCGGTTGTGATTTGGCTGGTTGAACAGTTGCAACAAAAAGGCTACCGGGTTGGCGTTGTTTCGCGCGGTTATGGTGGGAAGTCGAAACATTACCCGCTACTGGTTACCGATGAAGTGACAACGACACAGGCAGGCGATGAACCTGTTTTAATCCGTCGTCGTACGGGTGCACCTGTTGCGGTAGCACCAAAGCGAGCTGAAGCTATTCAAGCATTATTGGCACACGCTCCGGTTGATATTGTCATTACCGATGATGGTCTTCAACATTATGCCTTGCGGCGTGATTATGAAATTGTGGTGATTGATGGTGTGCGTCGTTTTGGTAATGGCTGTTGGTTGCCAGCCGGCCCCATGCGAGAACTGGCAGGACGCCTGAATCGTGTTAACGCGATCATTGTCAATGGTGGGGCACCGGAAGCAGGTGAAGTCCCCATGACCCTAAAGGGGGATTTGGCGGTTAACTTGCTGACGGGGGAAACGCGAAAAGTCGCCGATATTCCCAATAGCATTGCAATGGCAGGCATTGGTCATCCACCGCGTTTTTTTGCGACATTACAGCAATTAGGAGCCAGTTTACAGAAAACACACGCTTTTGCTGATCATCAGCCTTACGAAAAATCTCAATTGTTAGCGCTGGCTAATAGTAAGCAGAATTTGTTGATGACAGAAAAGGATGCGGTTAAATGCTTCCAATTTGCACAACCTAACTGGTGGTATTTGCCTGTACATGCTGACTTGCCAGAGGAAAAAGGGCAAAAAGTATTGAACGATATTTGTGCCTTGTTGCCAGTGTTAAATATTGCCAATCATCAATAAGATAATGTTACTTGGGGGATATATGGATCACCGTTTACTCGAAATCATTGCTTGTCCGATATGTCATGGCAAACTCAGTTATGATAAAGAAAACTTTGAACTGATTTGCAAATTTGATCGCCTCGCTTTCCCTTTCCGTGATGGCATTCCTGTGCTGTTAGAGCATGAAGCGCGTGCCTTGCCGACAGAGGAAAACAAATAATCCATGTTTACCGTGATCATTCCAGCACGTTTTGCCTCAACGCGTTTACCGGGAAAGCCACTGGCCGATATTCATGGCAAACCCATGGTTGTGCGTGTGATGGAACGGGCTGTCCGTTCCGGGGCTGACCGGGTTATTGTGGCAACAGACAATCAAGACGTTTTTGATGCAGTGATGGCTGCGGGTGGTGAAGCTTGCATGACAAGCGGAAATCACCATTCAGGGACAGAACGCTTGGCGGAGGTTATCGATAAATATCAATTTGCTGATGATGAAATTATTGTGAATGTGCAGGGTGATGAACCCCTGATTCCAGAACAGATCATTAAGCAGGTAGCCGATAATCTGGCTGGCAGTGATGCAGGGATGGCAACGCTTGCCGTGCCGATCCAGGATGCGGAAGAGGCATTCAATCCTAATGCTGTCAAAGTGGTTATGGATTCGAAAGGTTATGCGCTCTATTTTTCTCGCGCCACGATCCCGTGGGAACGTGATCGTTTTATGCAATCAAAAGAGACGATTGGAAACCATTTCCTGCGCCATATTGGTATTTATGCGTATCGGGCGGGGTTTATCCGGCGCTATGTTCAGTGGGTTCCAAGTCCGCTGGAAGGTATCGAAATGCTCGAACAATTAAGAGTGCTTTGGTACGGTGAAAAAATTCATGTTGCAAAAGCACTGCAAGCACCCGGTGCAGGTGTTGATACACCAGAAGATTTGGATGCGGTCAGGCAAGTTTTTGCCACAATCTGATTTCTTGTTTGATATGACAATATTCGTCGTACTTCAAGATGCCTTGATTATCTCCCCGCCGTGTCGCGGGGGAGATAATCATACGACGAGTATATGAACATTGCCCATCTGAGGCTATTTCTCATCACCGTTTTGTTGAACGTTCTCTGATTTTTCAATCCTGCTATCTCTGCTTGCCGGCTTAATGGCTTGCCAGATTTGCCCTAATGTTTCATACCAGGCACGCTCTGTGTGTGATAAGTAATAGGGAGAAGGAATATATTTTTCCCACGGATATAGGGGGGTTGTGATCGCCAATTGATTAGCAGGACCTGCAATTGGATGCAGACCCCGTTGTTCAAAAAACTGGAGAGATCTTTCCATATGATTGGCAGAAGTCACCAGGATAAAAGGTTGTTGCCCGACGACTTTTTCAACTTCAGCCGCTTCTTCTTCTGTATCCAAGGGTTTTTTTAATGCTATCGTGTCTTCTACAGGGATCCCCAGAGATTGTGCTACCATAGCGGCAACTTCGGCACTGCTCATCGCATTTACGCCTTTACCGCCAGTGAAAATCATTTTAGCGCCAGAATTAAGATGATATAACCGAATACCTTCAGTCACTCTGGGTAAGCTGTTACTGATAAGGTTAGCACTGGGAGCCCACTGAGGGTTATAAGTAAAACCGCCTCCGAGAACCACAATATATTTTACGGGAGCCGTGGAATGGGAGGGGATAGCGGTTGCATCCGGTTCATAGCGCTGAACATATTTTCCCTCGACAGGGAGTAAGAGCTTATCCGCGATAGGTTGTAAACTCAATAAAAGCAATGTAAGCCAACTGAGTGATAAAATGGCTTTCCCTGTTTTTTGCCAGCGGCTGAACCACAGTAATAGCAGGGCGGTAAAAGAGACGATAATCATCAATGGCAAAGGCATTAATAGCGAGCCGATATATTTTTTTAGCAGAAATAACATTGATTGGCCTTGGGTTGGTTAAATTGTGATCTCACAGGGGCAAATTTGAGGCTAAAAGTAGTTAATTAAATGATTACTGTGCCAAAATAGATAGTAGAAAAAAAATAGCAGTAAAAAATAGAGAGAGCAGTGAAAAATAACGGCAGTAAAAATAGCAGTAGATAGCATAACGACTCAATAGATAAATTAAACTTAGCTGATAAGTGGGGCAATTTTTCATGCGGGATCGCAATTTCGATGATATTGCAGACAAATTTTCACGTAATATTTACGGCACAACCAAGGGTAAAATCAGGCAAGCCGTTGTCTGGCAGGATATTAACGAATTGCTGAATCATTTGCCTCAACGCCCATTGCGTATTTTGGATGCCGGGGGCGGTGAAGGGAATATGGCTTGCCAATTAGCTGAATTGGGACATCAGGTCATACTTTGTGATCTATCACAAGAGATGATCCAGAGAGCGAAACACAACGCCAGAGAGCGTGGTGTTCTCAATCAGATGCAATTTATCCAAAGCTCGGTACAGGAAATTCGCCAGCATATTGAACAGCCCGTTGATCTGATTTTATTTCATGCTGTATTGGAGTGGATCACTGACCAAAAAGAGGCGATAGAAACATTGGGCGATATAATAATGTCCGGTGGTGCACTGTCATTAATGTTTTATAATGCTAATGGGCTGGTCATGCGTAACGCCATCTTAGGTAATTTTCATTTGGCGACGCCCAATATCCAGCGTCGCCGAAAACGTTCTCTATCGCCGCAAAATCCATTAATACCCGAACAGGTATATCAATGGTTGACTGAACTTAAGATGGAAATAACAGGTAAAACAGGCGTGAGAGTTTTTCATGATTACCTGCAAAATCGTCAATTACAAGACGCAGATTTCCCCGCGTTGCTTGAACTTGAGCAGCGTTATTGCAGGCAGGAGCCCTATATCAGCCTGGGGCGTTACATTCATGTGATGGCACGCAAGCCTACCTTAAAGAGCGAATTATGAGTGAATATTCCCAGACTGTTCCTGAACTTGTCTCCTGGGCCAGAAAAAATGATTTTTCAATTTCGTTGCCACCCGAACGGTTGGCTTTTTTGCTGGCGATTGCCGTACTAAACAGTGAACGGCTTGACGGTGAAATGAGTGAAGGGGAGCTGGTGGATGCTTTTCGTGAAGTATGTAAAGGTTTTGAGCAGACTTCGGAAGCGGTATCCGTCAGGGCGAATAATGCCATTAACGATATGGTTCGCCAGAAATTACTTAACCGTTTTACCAGTGAATTAGCGGATGGTAATGCCATTTATCGTCTGACCCCACTGGGAATTGGCATCAGCGATTATTATATTCGTCAGCGTGAATTCTCCACGTTGCGTCTTTCCATGCAGTTATCCATCGTCGCCAATGAATTGCATCGAGCGGCAGAGGCCGCCGAAGAAGGGGGGGATGAACTGCATTGGCACCGCAATGTTTTTGCCCCTCTCAAATACTCCGTGGCTGAAATTTTTGACAGCATCGATATGTCTCAGCGCTTGATGGATGAACAGCAAAACAGCATAAAAACGGATATCGCCGCACTACTCAATCAGGATTGGCAGGCTGCCATCGCTAATTGTGAACAACTGCTGTCTGAAACCTCCGGCACACTGCGGGAGCTTCAGGATACCTTGGAAGCGGCGGGTGATAAATTGCAGGCGAATCTATTACGCATTCAATCGGCGAATATGGACAGCGGCGGATCTGAGCTGGTGGATAAACTGGTTTTTGACTTACAAAGCAAACTGGATCGCATCATTAGCTGGGGGCAACAGGCCATCGATCTGTGGATAGGCTATGACCGCCACGTTCACAAATTTATCCGAACCGCCATTGATATGGATAAAAACCGCATTTTTGCCCAGCGTCTTCGTCAATCTATTCAACACTATTATGACAGCCCGTGGGCATTGACTATCGCTAATGCAGAACGTTTTCTGGATATGCGTGATGAAGACCTGACTCTGCGCAATGAAGTGGTAATGGGAGAATTACCGCCAGAAATGGAGTACGAAGAATTTAGTGAGATCAATGAACAATTGGCTGAAATGGTAGAACAGGCACTGGCGGTTTACCAACAGGCAAAACTTCCTCTGGATTTGGGAGCTGTCCTGCGTGACTACCTTGCGCAGTATCCACGTAAACGTCATTTTGATGTGGCACGTATTTTGGTGGATCAAGCAGTCAGGTTGGGCGTTGCAGAAGCAGATTTCTCTGGGTTGCCAGCGGAATGGTTAGCGATTAATGATTACGGAGCCAAGGTACAGGCACATGTCATCGACACATATTGAACAACTTATGCCAGTGAAACTGGCTCAGGCATTATCCAATACACTTTTCCCTGAATTAGACAGCCAGCTACGGGCCGGACGTCATATCAGTCTGGATGATCTTGATAATCACGCTTTTTTGATGGATTTTCAGGAAGAGCTGGAAATGTTTTATGCGCGTTATCACGTCGAGTTAATCCGTGCACCAGAAGGTTTCTTCTACCTGCGTCCCCGTTCAACGACGCTGATCCCGCGATCTGTGCTGTCTGAATTGGATATGATGGTGGGTAAGATCCTGTGCTACCTCTACCTGAGTCCAGAGCGCTTGTCCAATCAGGGGATATTCACCTTTCAGGAACTGTACGAAGAATTACTGTCATTGGCAGATGAAAACAAGCTGATGAAATTCGTCAATCAACGTTCGACAGGCTCCGATCTGGACAAACAGAAATTGCAGGAAAAAGCCCGCACATCCTTAAACCGTTTACGCCGTTTGGGTATGGTTTATTTTCTGCAAAACGACAGCAACAAATTTACGATTACCGAAGCGGTATTCCGCTTCGGTGCAGATGTACGCAGCGGTGATGACCCACGTGAAGCACAATTACGGATGATCCGTGATGGTGAAGCCATGCTGGTAGAAGGGGAAACATCGCAGGAAGATAATGAACATGAAGAAGCATCAGGGCATTCAGCAGACGGTGCGGAGGATGAGCAGTCATGATTGAACGTGGTAAATTTCGCTCACTGACATTGGTTAATTGGAACGGTTTTTTTGCCAGAACGTTTGATCTTGACGAGCTTGTGACGACCTTATCCGGCGGTAACGGAGCAGGTAAATCAACCACGATGGCGGCCTTTGTCACCGCATTGATCCCTGATTTAACCCTGCTTCATTTCCGCAATACGACAGAAGCCGGCGCAACCTCAGGTTCGCGCGATAAAGGCTTGCACGGTAAGCTGCGTGCCGGTGTCTGCTATTCTACGCTGGATGTTGTTAACTCCCGCCATCAACGGATCATCACCGGCGTTCGCTTACAACAAGTGGCTGGGCGTGATCGAAAAGTGGATATTAAACCCTTTATGATTCAGGGTGTCCCGGCATCGATTCAGCCAACGCAGTTACTGACTGAAAATATCAATGAACGTCAGGCCAGGGTTCTGCCATTGAGCGAGCTGAAAGAACGTCTTGATGAGATGGAAGGCGTTCAGTTTAAGCAATTTAACTCGATTACCGATTATCACTCCCTGATGTTTGATTTGGGTGTGATCCCAAAACGCCTGCGTTCAGCCAGTGATCGCAGCAAGTTTTATCGCCTGATTGAAGCCTCATTGTACGGTGGGATTTCCAGTGCGATTACCCGCTCACTGCGTGATTACTTGCTACCGGAAAACAGTGGCGTCAGAAAAGCCTTTCAGGACATGGAAGCGGCATTGCGTGAGAACCGCATTACTCTGGAAGCTATCCGTGTCACCCAATCTGATCGTGATCTTTTCAAACACCTGATTACAGAGGCTACGGCCTACGTCTCTGCTGACTATATGCGCCATGCCAACGAACGCCGCGTTCATCTGGATGAAGCATTGGCCTTGCGCAGTGAGTTATTTGGCAGTCGTCGTCAATTGGTGGCTGAACAATATCGTCATGTTGAAATGGCGAGGGAACTGGCAGAACAGGGTGGTGCCTCTTCTGATTTAGAAATGGATTATCAGGCGGCCAGTGATCACCTGAATCTGGTTCAAACGGCGATGCGCCAGCAGGAAAAAATTGATCGCTATCAATCTGATGTTGAAGAACTGACTTATCGACTGGAAGAACAGAGTGCCGTTGTCGAAGAAGCAAAAGAACTTCAGGTGGAATATGAAGCCATATCTGAAGCGGCAGAACAAGAAGTCGATGAGTTGAAAAGCCAGCTAGCTGATTACCAACAGGCTTTGGATGTTCAGCAAACAAGAGCGATTCAATATCAGCAAGCCCTGCAAGCGCTAGCGCGTGCCCGTGAAATTTGCCAGCTTCCTGATCTGGCGATAGAAAATGCTGACGAATGGCAGGAAACGTATCAGGCCAAAGCGCAGCAGGCGACGGAAACCTTGCTGGCATTGGAACAGAAATTAAGCGTTGCAGACGCGGCCCATAGTCAGTTTGAGCAGGCTTACCAACTGGTAAAAAACATCGTCGGTGAAGTGAGCCGCAGTGAAGCATGGCAAGCTGCCCGTGAAGCGTTGCGTGAATGGCCATCCCAGCGCCATTTGGCCGAACGCGTCCAGCCCTTGCGCATTCAGTTGGCTGAATTGGAGCAACGCTTGGGCAGTCAGCAAAATGCAGAGCGTCTGCTGGAAGCGTTTTGTCAGCGCCATAACCAGCAATATCAGGCGGAAGATCTGGAGGCGTTGCAAGGCGAATTGGAAGCTCAGTTGGACGAATTGAGCTTGAACGCCAATGAAAGCGGCGAACGTCGTATTCAAATACGGCAGGAGTTTGAACAGCTCAAGCAAAAAATTCAGGGGCTGACAGCGAGGGCGCCCGTATGGCTGGCGGCACAGGAAGCCCTGAACCAGCTTGGCGAACAGAGCAATGAAACGTTCGGAAGCAGTCACGATGTGACGGAATACATGCAGCAATTGCTCGAAAAAGAGCGCGAAATTACCGTTGAACGCGATGATGTTGCTGCACAGAAACGCGAACTGGAAAAACAGATTGAGCGTCTGAGCCAGCCAAGTGGTGCCGAAGATAACCGCTTGCTTGCCTTGGCGGAGCGTTTTGGTGGCGTGTTGTTATCTGAAATTTATGACGACATTACCCTTGATGATGCGCCTTATTTCTCCGCATTGTATGGCCCTGCGCGTCACGCCATCGTTGTGCCTGATCTCTCACAGGTTCGTCCACATCTGGAAGCACTGGAAGATTGCCCGGAAGATCTCTATTTAATTGAGGGCGATCCGCAATCTTTCGACGACAGCGTGTTGCATTTTGAAGAGCTGGAAAACTCAGTTCTGGTGAAATCATCTGAGCGCCAATGGCGTTATTCCCGTTATCCTGACGTTCCGTTATTCGGACGGGCAGCAAGGGAAAATCGTCTGGAAGCCCTCAGCCTTGAGCGTGATACGCTGGCAGAGCGCTATGCGACCCTGTCATTTGATGTTCAGAAAATTCAGCGGGCACATCAGGCTTTCAGTCGTTTTGTGGGCAAGCATCTTTCTGTTGCGTTTGATGATGATCCAGAGGTCGAAATTCGTCGTCTGAGCCAACGTCGTACTGAATTGGAACGTGAGTTATCTCAATCTGAAACTCAGACTCAACAACATCAGCAGAAACAGGTTCAGGTGAAAGAGAGCCTGTCAATGTTAAATCGTCTGATCCCACAAATAACGATTCTGTTGGATGAAACCCTGCTTGATCGCGTGGAAACTGTCCGTGAAGAAATGAGCGAAGCTCAGGAGGCCGCGCGTTTCCTGCAACAACACGGTCATGCTCTGGCTAAACTTGAACCCTTGGCATCTGTTTTGCAAAGTGATCCACAGCAACATGAACAGTTGCAGAAAGATTATGAGGCCGTGAAACACAGCCAGAATAAAGCTAAACAACAAGCCTTTGCCTTAACGGAAGTGGTGCAACGCCGTGCGCATTTCAGCTACAGTGACTCTGCGGGTATGCTCAATGAAAATGCTGACCTGAACGACAAACTGCGCCAGCGCCTTGAACATGCAGAATCTGATCGTAGCCGTGGGCGTGAACAATTGCGCCAGAAACAAGCTCAATATGCCCAGTTCAACCAAGTATTGGCATCACTGAAAAGTTCTTATGACACTAAGCAAGATATGTTGAGAGAACTTGAACAGGAGATGAAAGATATTGGTGTTCAGGCGGATGCCAATGCAGAAATCCGTGCCCGTGAACGTCGTGATCAGCTCCATGCCGCCGTGAATACTAACCGTTCGCGCATCAACCAACTTGAGAAACAGATCGCGTTCTGTGAAGCGGAAATGGAAAACCTCCAGAAGAAATTGCGCAAATCTGAGCGTGATTATGACCAGAAGCGTGAGCAAGTGGTGGCGTCTAAAGCCGGCTGGTGTGCCGTTATGCGTATGGTGAAAGATAACGGCGTTGAACGTCGTTTGCATCGTCGCGAACTGGCTTATATGGAGGGGGATGATCTGCGTTCAATGTCGGATAAGGCGCTGGGCGCATTGCGCCTGGCGGTAGCCGATAATGAGCATTTGCGTGATGCGTTGCGTTTGTCCGAAGATCCGAAACGGCCTGAACGCAAGATTCAATTCTTTGTTGCGGTTTACCAACACCTGCGTGAACGTATTCGTCAGGATATTATCCGTACCGATGATCCCGTCGATGCCATTGAACAGATGGAAATTGAGTTGGGGCGCTTGACCGAAGAATTGACCGCCCGTGAGCAGAAACTGGCGATCAGTTCCAAAAGCGTGGCGAATATCATTCGCAAGACCATTCAACGTGAACAGAATCGCATCCGTATGCTGAACCAAGGATTACAGGCGGTTGCTTTTGGGCAGGTTGGGGGGGTTCGCCTGAATGTCAATGTTCGTGAAAGCCATTCCCTCTTGCTGGATGTGCTTTGCGAGCAACAGGAACAACATCAGGATCTGTTTAATAGCCAGCGCTTGACCTTCTCAGAAGCGATGGCGAAACTTTACCAGCGCCTGAACCCGCAAATCGATATGGGGCAGCGTTTGCCCCAGACCATTGGTGAAGAGCTACTGGATTACCGTAATTACCTTGAGCTGGACGTTGAAGTTAACCGAGGCTCGGACGGCTGGCTAAAAGCGGAAAGCGGGGCGCTGTCTACGGGGGAAGCGATTGGTACGGGAATGTCCATTCTGGTCATGGTCGTCCAGAGCTGGGAAGAGGAATCACGTCGTCTGCGTGGTAAAGATATTTCACCCTGCCGATTATTGTTCCTTGATGAAGCTGCCCGGTTGGATGCGAAATCAATTGCAACCCTGTTTGAGTTATGCGAACGCTTACATATGCAGTTAATTATCGCGGCACCAGAAAATATCAGTCCGGAAAAAGGGACAACCTATAAGCTGGTACGTAAGATTTTCAATCACCAAGAACATGTCCATGTTGTCGGGCTGCGTGGCTTTGGGCAGGATGTTCCGGTGGCAGAGCAATCACAAACACAGGTACAGCCTATATTGCAGGAATAACGCCACGAGTGAGTTATCTTCCTATCCAAGAAAGGGGCATATATGCTCCTTTCTTATTTCCTTTCTTTATTGAGATAGCACTCGTTTAGATGCCTATTATCTTGTCTTGCAAATATCATTGTCATCTGGAGTAATTGTGCAGTATCTCTCATTTTGACGTGATAAGAAAGTTTACTATTTCTCACCGTTACTACTAAGATAAAAAAAGGAATAACGATGCGTAAAGTTACCCTGACATTCAGTGCGATTGTGCTCACGTTGGGCTTAAACAGCATGGCACAGGCGAAAATGTTTATGCCTGAGCAAGTGGATTCTGGAGTCACTGCGGCAGGTTTAGCCCAACGTCAGGCAGTGCATTGGGTATCCGTAGGGCAGCTTGAGCGAAGCCTGAAAGACCAACCCGCAATGGCGGTAGGTTTTGATATTGATGATACTGTCCTGTTTTCAAGTCCGGGTTTTTATCGGGGTAAATTGGAATACTCGCCTAATGACAATAGTTATCTGAAAAACCCCGCATTTTGGCAAAAAATGAATAATGAATGGGATAAATTCAGTCTGCCAAAACAAGTCGGTATTGATTTGGTTCAGATGCACTTGAGACGGGGCGATAAGATATTTTTTATTACAGGTCGTGCAAAAACCAAGACAGAAGCTGTGACCCAATATTTACAGGAAGGGTTGCATATTCCGGCTGATAGAATTAATGCCGTTATTTTTGCGGGTGATGAACCGGGTAAAAATAATAAAATCAGTTGGATGAAAGAGCATCAATTGCAGATTTACTATGGTGATGCAGATGCTGATATTGCCGCAGCCCGTAAACTGAATATCCGTGGCATTCGTATCCTCCGGGCATCAAACTCTTCTTACCAACCGCTGCCTAGAGCCGGTCAGTTTGGGGAAGAAGTCGTCATTAATTCTGAGTATTAATCCTAAAATTCAAGAGAAAATATTCTGAACAAAGGCACTTAAGGTGCCTTTTTCTTTTTTTAAATCAGTGTGATTAAAATTATTAGGGGGGATGTTTTATTCTCCTTGGCATTTATTTTGCCTGGCGAGATAAAATCTGACAGGGCAGGCTCGCTATCTTAAGTAGTAATTAGGTATATAATTACTGGTATTCTTTTCTGATAAAACAGGTCTGTGGATACATATAATAAGTCATTGGATTAGCTGTATACATAATAAGGTGAGGTGAGCTATTATGGCAAAGAACACGGTCAGGTTACTGAAAGTTTCTTTTATCTGTAGCGCATGGGTGGTATCACAGGGAGCCTTTGCAAATCAACAAAACGGACTGGCATCGGGTGGTATGCAGCCTTTGCCAGTGGAACAAAAAAGGGAACCTCAAAAAGAAGAACCGGCTATTTCATCTGATAAGACTATTCCTATTTCTCCCGTCAGTGCTATCGATGAAAATCGAAAAAAATTACAAACTTGGTTGCCACAACAAGTAAAACCGATATTCTTTGACCGTCTGGTGACTTTATATTCTGACAATAAAATGAAACCGTTATGGTCAGATAAACAAGCTATTAAAGAATTTGAAGATCAACTGTTTGAAATATCACTGGCAGGTTTTCAACCTCAATTTGAGAAATGGTTAATACAACTTCATTCTTCTGAATTAAGCGATATGGCGCGTGATGTTATTTTATCTGATGCTATGTTAGGCTATCTTCATTTTATTAATCAGGTTGATAAAAAAGGCAGATCATGGTTATACAGTCAATCGCCTTATAAGATTGAATTGCCTCCCTCCCATATAATCGATACGTGGCAACAGCATATCAATAATAATGATGATTTTTCTTATGTTACCCGTTTATCTCCGAGTCATTCTGGCTATAAAAATATGCGTAAGGAGATGTGGGATCAATTGGCGGATAAAGAGCCTTGGGCTGAGTTTTCGTTTAAAGGCACGCTAAGACCGGGGCAAAGTAATGAAGCAGTAATGACATTAAGGAAAATATTGGTTCGTTCCGGTGTGTTGGAGCCATCAGCGGTTAAAGCTGATAATAAGGGTTATGGCAAAGAATTGACAGCGGCCGTAAAGCGTTTTCAAACTCTGCATGGGTTGTCTGCCGATGGCGTTATCGGTAAATCCACTCAGGCATGGTTAAATACAACACCACAAATGCGTGCGCGTATTATGGCACTGAATATCCAACGATTACGGATTATTCCCGGAGATATCCCTACCGGTATTTTAGTGAATATTCCTGACTATTCACTTTTTTACTATTTGGATGGCAAAGAAGTATTAAGCTCCAAAGTTGTCGTTGGCCGTCCCAGCCGAAAAACACCTATCATGAGTAGTGAATTGAATAATGTTGTGATCAATCCGCCGTGGAACGTACCCACCAGTATGACGCGCAAAGACATTGCACCAAGGGCAATGCGTGATCCCAGTTATTTTCGCACGCGGGGTTATACCGTTTTTTCCGGTTGGAGTAATAATGCTAAAGTTATTGATCCTTCTTCAATAAACTGGAGTGTGACAACACCAAGTAATTTTCCTTATCGGATAAGGCAGGCACCAGGCCCAACGAATTCATTGGGGCGTTTTAAATTCAATATGCCAAATTCAGAAGCCATTTATTTGCATGATACTCCCAGTCAGGCTTCTTTCAGCCGGGAAATGAGAGCGGTCAGTTCTGGTTGTGTACGGGTCAATAAAGCACCTGAGCTGGCTAATATGTTGTTGGGAGATGCTGGTTGGGATAAAACTAAAGTGAATAACTCACTGAAAACATGGTCAACGAAATATGTCAATATTCCCCAAAAAATTCCCGTGTTTCTCTATTACCAAACGGCTTGGGTTGATGAGGGAGGCAAGCCACAATATCGAGATGATATTTATGATTATGATATCAATGCAAGGCAGCATTCAGCGCTTTTTTCTAAGTTCTTGGTAGCCAGAAATGATTTATAATTTCTTCCGTTACTCATGAATTTTCAAGATCAGAGTTCGCGGCCTTACGCCTCGCGATGCGCGGTGTAAGGCGTTCCCATAATTTGTGTGCATCACTATTTTATTATCTCCTGTTCCGTGGGGAGATAATAAAATCATCTTGAAGTACGACGAATATATATCATCATTCTTGATAAGCCATTTTCTTATTGAGATGAATTTATGAACATATGGAACATATTTTTTAGTGAAACAGCA
>NZ_JAQRFK010000035.1 GCF_028598745.1 Xenorhabdus sp. IM139775 | reverse complement strand
AAAGATCACAGACTAAAAAAGAATAAAATACAAACAATAGTTTCAATAAAATGACGCAAAAATGATGTTATTAACCGATGACACTTTAACTTGATCATTTATGAGTTAATTTTTGGCAGATTGACTCCCTTTTCATGCCCGTTAATAAATTGTATTTGCAACGTTAAATAAGCACTTAAACTTACTCAGGTATCAACGGTTACTCATCACCTCAGAAACAATAGCTGAATTGAGTCAGCTTTATGTTTTCATGATCTAAATCACAATATAGATACCCGCAAATGGTAAGCTGTATTCAGCGTAGAATTTCAAGGAAAGAAACTATTCCTATATCAATCATTTTGTTAAGCAATTTTTTTAAGGCAATTAGCGGTATTCACGATTAAATCCAACTGATTAATATCACAATATTATTCGATAACTTAATAATCCCGTAGCTAATTGCCTCCAAAAATTTAACATTTATCAGGAGTAATTTTTATGGCTGTCACTCAAGTCGCAGAACTTAATAAATTAGTTGCTCGCGTAAAAAAAGCCCAACACGAATTTGCTGATTTTACTCAAGAGCAAGTTGACCGAATTTTTCGCGCTGCTGCTTTTGCGGCTGCTGATGCCCGTATTCCACTGGCTAAATTGGCGGTGTCTGAATCTGGCATGGGAATTGTGGAAGATAAAGTGATCAAAAACCACTTTGCTTCCGAATATATCTATAATGCTTATAAAGATGATAAAACTTGCGGTATCTTATCTGAAGATAATACGTTCGGTACGATGACTATTGCTGAACCAATTGGCTTGATTTGCGGTATTGTTCCAACAACAAACCCAACATCTACGGCTATTTTTAAAGCCCTTATCAGCCTGAAAACCCGTAATGGTATTATTTTCTCCCCACATCCCCGTGCCAAAAACGCGACTAACAAAGCGGCAGAAATCGTCTTAAAAGCGGCGGTTGAAGCAGGCGCACCAAAGGATATCATTGGTTGGATAGATGAACCTTCTGTCGAACTTTCAAATGCCTTAATGCAGCACCCTGATATTAACCTGATTTTGGCAACAGGTGGCCCAGGCATGGTAAAAGCCGCCTACAGTTCAGGCAAACCCGCCATTGGTGTCGGTGCCGGCAATACGCCGGTTGTGATTGATGAATCGGCAGATATCAAACGTGCCGTTGCCTCTATCTTGATGTCTAAAACATTTGATAACGGCGTGATTTGTGCGTCAGAACAATCTGTTATCGTTGTTGATTCTGTTTACAAGCAAGTCCGTGAACGTTTTTCAACTCACGGTGGGTATCTTCTTCAGGGAAGAGAGCTAAAGGCCGTTCAGGATGTTATTTTGAAAAACGGCAACCTGAATGCAGCGATTGTAGGTCAGCCGGCAATAAAAATTGCTGAAATGGCCGGCATTAATGTTCCTGAAAGCACGAAAATCCTTATTGGTGAAGTCACGCTGGTGGGTGAAGCAGAACCCTTTGCCCATGAAAAATTATCACCACTGCTTGCCATGTATCGCGGCAAAGACTTTGAAGATGCAGTCGAAAAAGCCGAGAAATTGGTCGAAATGGGCGGTATCGGGCATACATCATGTCTCTATACTGAACAAGATAATCAGGCAGAGCGTATTAAGTATTTTGGCGACAAAATGAAAACCGCGCGCATTTTAATCAACACACCGGCATCCCAAGGCGGTATCGGAGACTTGTACAACTTTAAACTCTCCCCTTCCCTGACGCTAGGCTGTGGTTCTTGGGGAGGCAATTCGATTTCTGAAAACGTTGGGCCAAAACACCTGATCAATACGAAAACTGTCGCCAAAAGAGCCGAAAATATGTTGTGGCATAAACTTCCGAAATCAATCTATTTCCGCCGTGGTTCCCTGCCCATTGCTTTGGAAGAAGTCGCTACCGATGGGGCTAAACGTGCTTTTATTGTGACAGACCGTTTCTTATTCAATAACGGCTACGCTGATCAGGTTATCAATGTCTTGAAATCTTATGGCATCGAAACTGAAGTGTTTTTTGAAGTCGAAGCCGATCCGACATTAGGCATCGTCCGCAAAGGTGCTGAACAAATGCACCTGTTCAAACCCGATATTATCATTGCCCTTGGCGGCGGTTCTCCTATGGATGCGGCCAAAATTATGTGGGTGATGTACGAGCATCCTGAGACACATTTTGAGGATCTGGCCCTGCGCTTCATGGATATCCGTAAGCGTATCTATAAGTTTCCGAAAATGGGTGTGAAAGCAAAATTGGTTGCCATTACCACCACGTCAGGCACAGGTTCAGAAGTCACGCCTTTCGCGGTAGTTACCGATGACGTGACCGGGCAGAAATATCCTTTGGCAGACTATGCACTCACTCCCGATATGGCGATTGTCGATGCAAATCTGGTCATGGATATGCCAAAATCGCTATGTGCTTTTGGTGGCTTGGATGCGGTGACCCACGCATTGGAAGCCTATGTTTCTGTTTTAGCCAATGAGTATTCTGATGGGCAAGCCCTGCAAGCATTAAAACTGCTGAAAGATTTCCTGCCCGCCAGTTACCACGAAGGGGCAAAAAACCCCATTGCCCGCGAACGTGTCCATAATGCAGCGACCATAGCCGGCATTGCTTTTGCCAATGCATTCTTGGGTGTATGCCACTCCATGGCCCACAAACTTGGCTCTGAGTTTCATATTCCACATGGTTTAGCTAATGCCCTGCTAATTTGTAATGTGATCCGCTATAACGCTAACGACAATCCAACAAAACAGACAGCATTCAGCCAATATGACCGCCCACAAGCGCGGCGCCGCTATGCGGAAATTGCAGACCACTTGGGATTAACTGCCTCAGGTGATCGAACTGCTGCCAAAATTGAAAAGTTATTGGCTTGGTTGGAAGAAATGAAATCTCAACTGGACATTCCGGCTTCAATTCGTGAAACAGGCGTGCAAGAAGCTGACTTTCTGGCGAAAATCGACAAGCTTGCAGAAGATGCCTTTGATGATCAATGTACCGGCGCAAATCCGCGCTATCCATTAATTTCCGAGTTGAAACAGCTTCTGCTGGATTCTTTTTATGGACGCGAATTTACCGAACAAAACCAGCCTCAGGAGGCAGCAAAATCAAATAGAAAAAATAATAAGAAAGAATAATAAATGATGAGCTGATTGATGTAACTTAAAAGGCGTTAGGGTAACCCAACGCCTTTTTATTATTTTATTTTTTAGCCTGATGGTTTTAAGGCTAGTTTTAGGCCTCTCGATGACAACTGGCGCCTATTAAACCTCTTTGGCCTTAGCTTCACGAATAACGTCTGTATAGTGCCTACGACACACAGAAACGTATTTTTCATTACCGCCAATATCAACCTGAGCCCCGTCGTAAACCACGTTGCCATCGCTGCCAAAACGAAGCACACGGCTGGCTTTTCTCCCACAATGACAAATGGTTTTCAACTCCACCAATTTATCTGACCATGCAAGGAGATATTCACTTCCGCTGAATAACTCACCTTGAAAATCTGTTCTCAAACCATAACAAAGAACAGGGATATCGTCATAATCTACAATTTCACACAGTTGCTCAACATGCTCTTTCGTCAAGAACTGGCATTCATCAATCAAAACACAATGGACTTTTTCTGCCTCATTTTCACTTCTGATAAGCTCAGCAATATTTGTTTTTGGTGAAAACAGCAAAGCCTCAGCGGATAAGCCAATACGGGAGCTGACCTTTCCTTTACCGAATCGAGTATCGATATCTGCTGTAAAGATCAGCGCTCTCATTCCTCTTTCGTTATAGTTATAGGAAGACTGCAATAAGGAAGTTGATTTCCCTGCGTTCATGGCAGAATAATAAAAATAAAGCTGAGCCATTGGCCCGTCCATCCTCTTGTCAATTTAATCAGGCGATATAACTGTGTCAGTTTACCACAAACTCTACTTGAGATTATCTTTGTTATTGTCAAATGTGGGGGTAGCAGAAACAAATTAGAATGAATAAGAAAAGATTATTTTCATGATAATCATCACATTTGCGCATATAAAATCAGCATCATGAGGACTTACTGCATACCAAATGAACAAAATTAACATCAAAAGAAAATAGCTAATTTCATTCCCATTCTTTGAATATTAATAATCATATTGGTTTACTTTCGCTCAATTTAGTCGTTGTAATCATAACTAATGGATTACCCATAAAAAAACTTTCATCTCACACTGACTATTCAGCTTATTTCTAACAAAACAGTTAACGTTACTTACCGATTGTCTATAAATTAGTTTTATACCCTGCGGTTTATCCCTTACTAATCTTTACAGTAATCCCCCTTCCTGCTTATTGAAAAATGGCAAGTTCAATAGCAGGATTAAAACGCAATATATCGATTAGCAAAAAAATTGCATTTTAAAATGCCCTATTTTAACGAGAGAAAGTAAATTCACTATTGCAGAAAATAAAATAGCATTCTATTATTATCCCTACATCAGCTATCATCATTATAATTTGAGACCAGGACAATGAGCGAAAATTTAAAATCCTTAAATAACATCCGTACCTTGCGCGCACAAGCAAGAGAATGTGAACTGACAACTTTAGAAGAAATGCTGGAAAAACTGACGACTGTTGTTGAAGAACGTCGTGATGAAGACAACCAGGTTCGCGTACAATTAGAAGAGCGTACACGTAAACTTGAAGGATACCGTGAAATGTTAGAAAAAGACGGTATTGAATTAAGTGATTTAGTGGATGCTTTAAGTGGTAAAGCTATTGGTAAATCTAAACGTGCTGCACGTCCAGCTAAATATTCATACGTTGATGACGGTGAAACTAAAACCTGGACAGGCCAAGGCCGTACACCAGCTGTAATCAAAAAAGCAATTGAAGAAGAAGGTAAAACACTGGACGATTTCCTGATCTAATCAGTTGTTTTGGTAAACCTGATAACAAAAATACCCTTGATAGGGTATTTTTATTTTATGTTTAATATAACTAACTAAGTTAATTACGGGCTGATGTAGAAACACAGAGAGCGATATTAACGGCTAAGTCGCCTGCATATTCTCGACGTGATAAAAAAGAATTTAACACTAACTTAGTTTTTTATTAACATAAACTTATAAAAAAGGAGCGATTAGCTCCTTTTTCTATTTCCATTTCTATGTCACATTCTGTGTCACTGCTTCTGATAAAAGCCCAGATACCAATCAGTAAATCGTTTCACCCCTTCCTTTACCGGAGTGTCAGGTGAAAAACCAATCTTATTATAAAGCGCACTTGAATCTGCACACGTTGATAATACATCGCCATCTTGAATTTCCATAAAGTTTTTCTTTGCCTCAATCCCTAATGAGGCTTCAATGGCTGCAATAAAATCACCCAGTTTTGTCGGTTGCCCATTACCGATATTGTAAACTCGATATGGCGCAGCGCTGGCAGATATCTGACCACCTTCAACTGACCAGTCTTTATTGGCGGTAGGAATGATATCCTGCAATCTGATTATAGATTCAACAATGTCATCAATATAGGTGAAATCCCTCACCATATTGCCATGATTATAAACATCGATCGGCTTACCTGCTAACATGGACTTAGTGAATTTAAATAGAGCCATATCAGGACGACCCCACGGTCCATATACGGTAAAAAATCGCAATCCTGTCGTGGGAAGCTGATAAAGATGTGAGTAGCTATGAGACATTAACTCATCCGCTTTTTTCGTCGCGGCATATAAAGAAACAGGATGATCAACCGAATCATCAGTAGAAAAAGGTTGCTTTTTATTTAAACCATATACTGAACTGGAAGAGGCATATAATAGATGCTCTACACAATGATGGCGGCAACCTTCAAGAATATTTATATGACCGACGATATTAGCATCTATATATGCCATAGGGTTTTGTATTGAATAACGTACGCCCGGCTGCGCCCCTAAATGGATCACCCGCTGAAATTGATGTTTAGCGAACAATTCAGGTATTGCAACTCTATCGGCGAGATCTAATTTTTCAAATTTGAAATTTGCATGAGGAAGTAATAAATTTAATCTCGCCCGTTTCAAATTAACATCATAATAATCGTTGAGATTATCAATGCCGACAACCTGATGCCCCATATTCAATAACCGCTGGCTAACATGAAAACCGATAAAACCAGCAGAACCTGTAACTAGAAATTTCATATATTAACTCAAATGACGGGTTTGATTGAAGCGCCGCGGCCAATACCATAATAGGTAAAGCCCCGTGATTGCAGACGTTCAGGATCATAAAGGTTGCGTCCATCAAAAATCACAGGCGTTTTCAATGAATTCTTAATCACATCAAAATCAGGCGCTCTAAAGTTTTGCCATTCTGTACAGATAATCAAAGCATCAGCACCTTTTAATGCCGCTTCTTTTGTTCCCATTAAGGAGAGATCATCACGCTGTCCATAAATACGCTGTGCTTCCTGCATCGCTTCAGGATCATACGCCTGAACTTTAGCGCCACATTCCCATAACGTTTCCATCAGTACACGACTTGATGCCTCACGCATATCATCTGTATTAGGTTTAAATGACAGTCCCCAAATAGCCAATGTTTTGCCCGTTAAATCATCACCAAAATGCTGTTTTACAAAAGTAGGCAATTTACTTTTCTGTTTATTATTAACCTGCTCCACAGCCTGAAGAATTTTTGGTGTATATCCAATTTGTTCAGCAGTCTGAATCAATGCCTGAACATCTTTCGGGAAACATGAACCACCGTATCCACACCCCGGGTAAATAAAGTGATATCCGATGCGTGAATCAGAACCTATTCCCTGACGTACATTTTCAATATCTGCGCCCAGCATCTCTGCCAAGTTAGCAATTTCATTCATAAAGCTGATTTTGGTTGCCAACATGCAGTTGGCGGCATATTTAGTCAATTCAGCACTGCGGATGTCCATGACGATCATACGATCATGATTACGATTAAAGGGTTCATACAGTTCGCGCATGACATCAACCACATTATCATTATCACAGCCAATAATAATGCGTTCAGGCCGCATACAATCAGCAACAGCGGCGCCTTCCTTTAAAAACTCCGGGTTGGAGACGACATCAAATGGATGAACTATGTTGCGCTCTGCCAATGTTGCCTGCATCACTGCCCTGACTTTATCAGCCGTACCTACCGGCACAGTTGATTTATCAACAACGACTTTGTAACCATCCATATTTTCCGCAATCGTTCTGGCTACGGCAGTGACGTATTTAAGATCAGCAGAGCCATCTTCATCAGGAGGTGTGCCTACTGCAATAAACTGTAATTTGCCATGAGCAATACCGGCTTTGGCATCCGTTGTAAAATTCAGCCGTCCTTCAGCATGATTTTTCTTTACCAAGGGCGTCAAACTCGGTTCAAAAATAGGAATTTGACCATTTTTCAGGTTTTCGACTTTATTTGCATCAACATCAACGCAAAGGACATCATGCCCAACTTCAGCAAAGACGGTTGCTTGCACTAAGCCTACATAGCCAATACCAAATACAGTAACTTTCATATCACACCTTAAAGTACGAGTAGATTATTTTTCAATCTGACGTTGCAAAGTCATGATCCAATCCGTGAATGATTTGCCCAATTCTTTATGTTTCATGCCGTATTCAACAAATGCCCGCATATAACCCAATTTATTACCACAATCATGGCTACGGCCCTGCAAGTGATAAGCCTCAACTGGCTCTTTTTCCATCAATATGGCAATGGCATCTGTCAGTTGTATCTCGTCCCCTGCCCCTGGTGCGGTTTTCGCCAATAATGGCCAGATGTTTTCGGATAAGACATAACGGCCAACAATGGAAAGATTCGAGGGTGCTTCTTCTGGTTTTGGCTTTTCAACAACACGGACAATAGGTTTGCTATCACCAGGCTGTAAATTTTCCCCTAAGCAATCAACAATGCCATAATCCGAAACACTCTCGGCAGGAACAGGTTCAACCAGAATCTGGCTTGTGCCACTGCTGTTGAAACGTGATAGCATTTCGCTCAAATTATATTTTGACAGATCAGTGCTGTACTCATCCAAAATGACATCAGGCAGAATAACCGCAAACGGTTCATCACCAATAAGAGGTTTGGCACATAACACGGCGTGACCCAATCCTTTGGCAATTCCCTGACGGGTTTGCATGATCGTCACATGATTTGGACAGATAGACTGTATCTCGTCCAATAATTGGCGCTTCACTCTTTTCTCAAGAATCGCTTCCAACTCAAAGCTGGTATCAAAATGGTTTTCTATCGAGTTTTTAGATGAATGTGTGACCAGAATGATTTCATTAATGCCAGCCTTAATACATTCATTGACGACATACTGAATAAGCGGTTTATCTACCAAGGGAAGCATTTCTTTCGGGATGGCTTTCGTGGCCGGCAACATCCGGGTTCCCAAACCAGCAACGGGTATAACAGCTTTTTTTACTTTTTTTATTACTGACATTACATCGTCTCCGACTGCTCTGTTTTTACTGAAAAACGCTTTTGCAGCTTAAACAGTAGCATTAACTCTCAAAAAAATTGTATGCGTGAAAAAAATCGCACTTGCCAAAAAATAACGCGCACGAGTATACCAGTTAATTAGATCAGATATACAGTGCGCTGACTTTTACTCACACTTCAATGCGTAGATATCAGACATTGCGACCTTTTCCCATATTCGAGTATCATCGCCCAATGATAGTCAATTGCTTGTACTATTCTTATCTCTTTGCAAGATCGCTGATATTAGCGGCAATCACTTTGATTAACTGGAGTTATTTTGACAAAAATGTGCCCCTGCGGCAGTGGTTCATCTTTCGGCCTTTGCTGTAGCCCCTATCTCGAAAATCATCACCCTGCCCCAAATGCTGAATCCTTGATGCGTTCCAGATATAGCGCTTATGTTACCCAAAATGCAGATTATCTTATCGCCACCTGGCACCCAGATTGTCAAGCTGAAAATTGGCGTACAGAAATAGAACAAGGTTTTGCTGGTATACAATGGCTGGGATTAAATGTCCTTGAAACTCATCAGGGAAGAAATAATGACGAAGCCTATGTTGAATTTTCAGCTTGCTTTATTGAACAAGGCAAGCAAGATAAGCAATTGATTCATGAGCGCTCACGTTTTTTGCGCATTGACCTGCATTGGTTTTATATAGAAGGTATTCGTCCCCAAGTAGGCCGAAATAATCCTTGCCCATGCGGTTCAGGTAAAAAATACAAGAAGTGCTGTGGTTAAAAATACCATGGTTAAAATCACAGTGGTTAAAAATACTGTGATTAAATCAGCATCTAAATATCAAACACAACAATTCACACACAGTGAAGAATATTTGAGGTTCTCGTCATCCATGCAACACGCAAATATACAAAGAAAAATCTTGCGTACAATTTGTCCTGACTCCAAAGGGTTGATCGCAAAAATCACCAACATTTGTTACAAGCATCAATTAAATATCGTTCAAAATAATGAGTTTGTTGATCACCGTACCGGACGATTTTTTATGCGTACCGAGCTGGAAGGTATTTTTAATGATGAAACGCTTCTGGCTGATTTAGATGATGCCCTGCCTGCGGGTTCAAACCGTGAATTAAATACGGCAGGCCGACGTCGTATCGTGCTCATGGTGACAAAAGAAGCGCATTGTATTGGCGATATCTTAGTCAAAAGCGTCTATGGTGGACTGGATGTCGAAATTGCGGCTGTCATCGGCAATCATACTACCCTGCAAAAATTGGTTGAGCAGTTTGATATCCCATTCCATTACATCAGTCATGAGGGTTTAACCCGCGAACAACATGATGCAGCGCTGATGACCCAAATTGACCAATATAAGCCCGACTATGTTGTACTTGCTAAATATATGCGAGTTTTGACGCCGGCATTTGTTCAACATTACCCGAATCAAATAATCAACATTCACCATTCATTCCTACCCGCATTTATCGGTGCTCGCCCCTACCATCAGGCTTATGAGCGCGGAGTGAAAATTATTGGCGCGACGGCGCATTATGTGAATGACAATTTGGATGAAGGGCCAATCATCACTCAAGATGTCATCAATGTGGATCACACCTATACGGCTGAAGAGATGATGCGTGCAGGACAGGATGTTGAGAAGAATGTGCTGAGCCAAGCATTACATTGGGTATTTTCTCAGCGTGTCTTTGTCTATGGTAATCGTACCGTTATTCTTTGATAAACAATAGCTGACCGGGGAAAATGCAACCTGAAAATAGGGACTTCCTGTTGATGACAGTACCCGATAGGTTGTAACTTGATCGTCCGGATCAAAAAATCAGCATTCGATACTTTATTTTCAATTATCTACTTTACAGCGGCGGCTTATTTGATATCATGCCGTCCGCTGCTAACGACAGCGTACAATTCAAAAAAATTTGGTGGGGTTCCCGAGCGGCCAAAGGGAGCAGACTGTAAATCTGCCGTCACAGACTTCGAAGGTTCGAATCCTTCCCCCACCACCATCAAAGATTCACGCTCCATCATATCCAAATCAAAAACCAACACTTTAATTTCTGTAAAAAAATTTGTTAACGTAAGTATCGGCTTGAAATAAATGGTCGCGGACAGGGCATAAGCCTTTGCGAGTGGAATGACGAGATGGGGAATACCTGCATAAACCAAAGGTGAGGAACGAAATGACATCATCCTTCCTCACCACTATCAAAAATCTATTCTACGCTCTCAATGCATTATGCGATTTCCAAAATCAATGCATTTTGGCAAGCACCAATGGCGGAGCAGGAAAATCCGATAATTAGCTCCGCTCATGCAATCAGCTACTCCATATCGCTGACGGAGTCAATGAAACGATTTAATACGCTCGAATGAGATTTTGATTTGTAGACATAACACTGATTAACTGCATCAGGCCGTGATATTGGAATGAAGCCTAGGCTTTCTCCCTCTTCCAATGCACCGGAGTGGGAATCTGTAATAAAAATATAATCAGTTGACTGAATAAAATTGAGACAGCATTCTACATTATCCATCTGTCGAATATTAACTTTTTCTCCATTTTTTATCATTTCCTCTTCCAGATTCTTTATCAAATTGCCTTTATAGAGTACGGGGTCACATAACCACGTTCTCTTTTTCAGCAATTGAGTAAAGTCCCCATTAACTTCATCCAACAACTCTTTACGGCAGCAGATCCCCAAATTTGGTCCATCAATTTTCCGTACCAGGCTGAATCGATCACTAAGTATTTTTTCCGAACTTAAAATTATTGTATTGCCCTCATAGTCAACAATTTCATCAATGTTATCATAACTGAAGCGTAATATATTCACTTGAGCATTATTTCTGTCCGCAGCTTTATAAAGCGAAATCAAATGCTTTTTCTTACCCCAATCATGGTATATATTTACTACATTACAAATACTCCCACTGATGTGTTTCTTTGTAATTTCTTTCTCTTTCAAATAGAGCTCTTTTAGGTCATTATATAACTCCACTCCGTCTTTGGTCAGAATCATCCCAAACTTCTCCCTTTTAAATAAGCGCTTTCCTAACGTCGCTTCAAAGTCTTTAATTGATTTAGCGACTGGGGGAGTCGTACGGTTCATCACTCTTGCCGCCTTGCTTAAAGAACCCATTTCCACCACCGCCATGAATGCTTCTAATTTACGAGAAAAAAACATAATTCACCGTTCCTATGTAACTTGTGGCTAAAAGAATTTCCTTGAAATGGCCTTCTCATCAGGTAACCGCTAAATCAAACTTGATTTTATGAAGGTACAATTTTGTACAATAAAAATAGATATTTTTCAAATGGCATTTATATAAAATGCCAGTCCCTGATGCAATAATGCGGTTTAGATGAACTATATTATTCATCTATATCATGATGAATATTCCACCGTGATTGTAATCCACGAATAAATATAACCATGGTCTACAAGTTCAAATTTCTATCAGAGATTGATTAACTCTTCTACTTTTTCATTAATTATTTTTTGTAACGCATAACATAAAATAAATTTCAAGAATAAAAACCCTAACGGAAAATGACAATATCTAACGTTTAATATTACACGTTAAAACTAGTAAATTATTATATATTCATTAATTAACTATTTATTAATTTGGTGTTTTTATTATTTAAAAATCGATTCGGCACTTTAAATTTAGGATAGCGAGAGTATTATACTCAATAGCATATTACATATAAGAGTAAAATAGCGAATTATCAAGATATCTGGATGAAATTTATTATTTAATAAGTGGTTACATCTTTATTTGTATCTGTTAATATGGAGAATAAGCATATTCCATAGGTGATTATAACGATATGAAATTTATCTCATTCAATATTAATGGGTTAAGGGCACGTCATCATCAACTCGCTGCCATTGTTGAACAACATCAACCTGATGTTATCGGATTGCAAGAAATAAAAGTCCATGATGAAGTGTTTCCTCTCGAAGAAGTCAGCAAACTGGGTTATCACGTCTTTTATCATGGTCAAAAATCGCACTATGGTGTCGCCCTGCTGACCCGTCAACAACCTGTAAATATTCGTAAAGGTTTTCCCACTGATGACGATGATGCACAGCGCCGCATTATTATGGCTGATATCGAGACACCTCTTGGTTTATTGACTGTAATCAATGGCTATTTTCCTCAAGGAGAGAGCCGTGATCACCCCATTAAATTTCCTGCCAAAGAAAAATTTTATCAGGATCTCCTGTCTTATCTGGAAGCCCACCACTCCCCGCAGTCAAATATTCTGATCATGGGAGACATGAACATCAGTCCAACTGATTTTGATATTGGGATTGGGGAAAACAACCAAAAACGTTGGTTAAAGAGCGGAAAGTGTTCTTTCTTGCCCGAAGAAAGAGAATGGATGGAGCGCCTGAAAAATTGGGGCTTCATTGATACATTCCGGGCACAACACCCCGAAATCAATGACCAATTTTCGTGGTTCGACTATCGCTCAAAAGGATTTGATGATAATCGTGGTCTGCGCATTGATTTGCTGCTTGCCAGCCAGCCACTGGCGGAAAGATGTCGCTCTTCAGGGATCGATTATGCTATCCGTGGCATGGAAAAACCGTCTGATCACGCCCCCGTTTGGACAGAATTTAACATATAAGCAGCAGCGAACATGAAACACAGCACCACCCATGATGGTGCTGTGTCAGCATTGCGGGTTATCCCTGATGGGTTTGGGCTTTCTTTGCTCCGCCCTTACCGGATTTTGCCTGCTTTCCCTTCCCTTTCTTTGCATTAACAGGAACAGGAGGCAAATCTCTGAATGCCTTCAAATTACGGTACTGTTTTGCCTGCCAGATCAACTGTTGTAATGTTTCCTGAAGCGGTAACATAAAATCCTGATAACGAAATTGCTTTTCGCTAATTTGCGTCAGCCGGGATTCCCAGTGTGCGGTCATATCTGGCAATACCGCCATCTCTGGCAATACATGGATCAAAGCCCTGCCCGCCGGAGTCGCGTGAATATGACGCCCTTTCTTGTACAGAAAGTCCCGTTTGAATAAGAGTTCAATGATCCCCGCCCGAGTCGCTTCCGTACCCAAGCCATCAGTTGCACGAAGCACCTTTTTCAACGCCTTATCTTGTACAAATCGCGCTATGCCCGTCATTGCAGACAATAATGTGGCATCAGTAAAAGGCCTTGGCGGTTGTGTCTGCCTTTCCACCACTTCCCCTTTCTCACACAACAACTCATCCCCTTTGGCAACAACCGGCAATGGAGTACCTTCATTCTCTTCATCCCGTTCCTTGTTACCAAGCAGCGTTCTCCAACCCGCTTCGGCCAGAAAACGCGCCTTGGCGATAAATTTCCCGCCTGCAATATCCAGTTCAATCGTGCACTTACGGAATACGGCATCCGGGAAAAACTGCATCAGGTACTGTCGGGCAATCAAGCCATAAATATGGCTTTCATTTTCGGTTAAATTGATTTGGCTACTGCGTGCAGTAGGCACAATGGCATGGTGGGCGTCAACCTTCTTATCATCCCAACAGCGGTTCTTGTGCTCCACATCCAAAGCATTTTGTGGAAGTAATTGGGCAGCATGAACGGCTATGGCATTCAAGACCGCATGACGCCCCACAAAATGTTCTTCCGGCAGGTAACGGCAGTCAGAACGTGGATAGGTGATCAATTTATGGGTTTCATAAAGCCGCTGACAAATATCAAGGACATCCTGCGCACTTAATCCAAAACGTTTGGCCGCTTCAATCTGCAAGGACGAAAGGGAAAAAGGCAATGGTGCTGTTTCTGATTCACGTTTGTCCTGATAGGCAGAAACATAGGCGGGCTGACCAGTAATACGTGCCACGACATGTTCAGCCAACGGCCGGTGAATGATCCTTCCTTCTTCATCCTGAAAATCAATGCAGGATTCACTCGGTTGCCATAAAGCCGTAAATCGTTCTTCATTCGGGGTAACAATATGTGCTTTAACTTCAAAAAAGTCTTTCGGCACGAAATGTTCTATCTCTTCATCACGGCGCACGACCAAACCTAAAATGGGTGTTTGGACACGTCCAACCGATAATACCCCCTGATAACCTGCATTTTTACCCAACAAGGTATAAGCCCGGGTCATATTGATGCCATAAAGCCAGTCTGCCCTGGCTCTGGCGAGTGCAGAAACACACAAGGGGATAAATTCCCGGTTGTCCCTCAGCCGGCCAACGGCTTTTGTCACCGCCTGAGGGTTCAGGTCATTAATCAGGCATCGCTGGACATTCTGTTTTTTTTCGGTATCCAGATTTAAAAAATCCAGCACTTCATCCACCAGCAATTGACCTTCGCGGTCAGGGTCACCGGCATGGACGATTTCGTCCGCCCTTACCAACAGGGATTTTATGGTGTTGAGCTGTTTGGCCACGGCTGCCCGTGGCCTTAACTGCCATTTTTCAGGAATGATCGGTAAGTCAGACAATACCCAACGGGCATAACGGCTATCGTAGGCATCGGGTTCAGCCTGTTCCAATAAATGACCAACACACCAAGTCACAAATTGGTTATTACCACATTCGATAAACCCATCCCCACGTCGGTGGGGTTTTGGTAAAACATCCGCAATCGCTCTGGCGAGGCTGGGTTTTTCTGCAATAAAAAGACGCATGGAATTATTCAAAAACTTCAATGAGTGCCCTGCCTGAATAGGGTTCAGTCAGTTCATCAATAGCAACAAAATCAATGTCGTGGTTGCGTGCAACGGCTTTCGCCTTTTCCACGGCATCCGGCAAAATCGCCAGCAATAAACCACCCGAGGTTTGTGGATCACACAAGAGATGACGTTGATACGGGGTCATCTCTCCAATTAAGTGCCCATAACTGTCAAAGTTGCGCCCTGTGCCACCCGGTACGCAACCTTTTTCGATATAAACATCAACATCTGGCAATCTTGGAACTTGTGAAAATTTAACCTTCGCCTGAACGCCCGAACCTTCACAAATTTCACTCAAATGCCCTAACAGGCCAAAGCCTGTTACATCCGTCATCGCGGTCACACCATCAATTTCTGCAAAATCTGCCCCCGCTTTATTCAACCGGCACATAATTTCTTTCGCAAGGCCTTGATGTTCAGGTTGAAGCAAACCTTTCTTTTCAGCCGTCGTCAATACGCCAACGCCTAAAGGTTTAGTCAGAAACAGCAGACTGCCCGCTTTGGCCTGATTATTGCGCTTGACCCGTTCAATATTGATAATCCCGGTCACTGCCAGACCAAATATCGGTTCAGGTGCATCAATAGAATGCCCGCCAGCCAGAGAAATACCCGCTGACTGGCAAACAGCCCGACCTCCCTCAATGACATGCCGGGCGATTTCCGGTGCCAGCGTATTAATTGGCCAGCCTAAAATCGCAATCGCCATGATCGGCTTTCCACCCATCGCGTAGATATCACTGATAGCATTCGTGGCCGCAATACGGCCAAAATCAAAAGGATCATCAACAATAGGCATAAAAAAATCCGTAGTACTAATGATGCCTGTCCCATTACCAATATCATACACAGCAGCATCATCACGGGTTTCATTGCCGACCAGAAGATAAGGATCGAAAAATTTTGCCTGTTCACGGTGCAATTGTTCACTGCGTAAAATAGTTTCCAGCACCTTGGGCGAAATTTTGCAGCCACATCCGGCACCGTGGCTGTATTGAGTCAGACGGATTTCAGTTGACATTAGTCGCTCCAGTTATTCACTGACACGTTAGAAGTAACTGACAAAATTGGTCAAGTCTGGCGTTGCGACTTTTGCAGGTGCCTTGAGTTCTGGCGTTCCCAAATAGAGAAAACCCACAATTTTGTCGTTTTCCCCACACCCCAAGCCTGCCCTGACAGTGGGATCTTCGGTCCATGAACCTGAACGCCATATACCGCCAAAACCTTGGGCAACAGCAGCCATCTGCATGGCGTGAACGGCACATCCCGCCGCAACAACCTGCTCCCATGCCGGAACTTTTACGTGTTCAACAACTTTAGCAATAACGGTAATAATCATGGGTGCCCGGTAAGGGGCATTTTTCGCTTTTTCTTCAACCTCTTCGCCTAATCCACCTTCAATGGCAGCTTTTTCAAGAAGTTTGCTGAAATTATCAATGCCTTCTCCCTGCATCACAACAAATTGCCAAGGACGCAAAGCCCCGTGATCGGGCGCTCTCATCCCGGCGGCTAAGATATGTTGCAACTCATCTCCCTCCGGGGCGGGGGTTGTTAAACGTGAAACTGAACGGCGATTTAACAAAAGTTCCAAAGCATTCATTATTTTCTCCTAAATAAGATAATCTGTCACAGCCCCACATTCTCTGTTTATTCGTTAATGAATGAAAGCACATAAACTGTTTTTTCAATCATTAGCCTAATTTCCTGCTGACATTTCCAAACGAGCTGATTAGGATAACCCCATTTGATACTCTAACCGGAGTCGATATGCGTACTTTATGGAACTTCACGGCAGCATTATTTAAATGGAGTTGGAAACTCCTAAATTTTGTTCGCCAATTTATTTTCAATCTTATTTTTATCCTGTTGATCGTGGTGGTTGTTATTGGCGTCATCGTTTATCAACAACAATCCAAACGTAACGATAACTACGATGGTGCCTTGTATGTCGATTTGTCTGGTGTGGTTATTGATCGCGTCGCTGACCGCAATCCATTTGAACAATTCGGAAAAGATCTTTTTAATCCATTCAGTAGCAATAATAGGGAAATCTCCTTGTTTGACGTTGTTGACAGCATTCGTCGGGCAAAAAGTGATCCAAAAATTAAAGGCATAGTATTAAAGCTGAATGAATTCGTCGGCACAAACCAGACTTCTATGCGATATATTGGCAAGGCGATCAACGAATTTAAAGCCGCCGGTAAACCTGTTTTTGCCATTGGTGATGCCTACAGCCAGTCACAATATTATTTAGCCAGCTATGCCGATAAAATATATCTGTCCCCATTAGGTGTTGTTGATATCCATGGTTTCTCCACCAACCATTTATACTACAAGTCATTGTTGGATACGTTGAAAGTATCTACCCATATTTTCCGCGTCGGAACCTATAAATCAGCCGTTGAACCCATGTTGCGTGACAATATGTCACCAGAAGCGCGTGATGCTGACAGCCTCTGGCTCAACGAACTTTGGAGTAATTACTTAAATACCATTGCAGTTAACCGGCATATCCCCGCTGATCAGGTCTTCCCCGGTGCCACAAACTTTGTCGAAAAGTTCCGCAAAGCCGGCGGAGATGCTTCACTGTATGCGTATCAAAATAAACTGGTGGACGCTATTGAGCCACGCAGTGGCGTTGAAAAGAAAATGCGTGAGAAATTTGGTTGGAATGAAGAACAAAAACATTTCAATTACATTAGCATCTATGACTACATTGACCAAAAACCAGTACAAGATACCGATGATAAAGGCAACATTGCTGTCATTGTTGCTGAAGGGCCGATTTTAGAAGGTAAACAATTACCCGGTATCGTCGGCAGTGATACGCTTGTTGAACAACTGCGTGAAGCACACTATAACCCTGATATCAAAGCGATTGTATTACGCGTAAATAGCCCGGGTGGCAGCATCGGCGCCTCTGAAATTATTCGTAATGAACTGGCCGCTATCCGCAATGACAAAACAGGCAATGCGAAACCTATCGTCGTTTCAATGGGCGGGGTAGCTGCCTCAGGGGGTTACTGGATATCCACCCCGGCTAATTACATTATTGCTGATCCGAATACATTAACCGGCTCCATTGGTATTTTTGGTGTGATTCAAACCTTTGAAAAGAGTCTCAACTACCTTGGCGTGAATACCGACGGTGTTTCAACCACCCCATTAGCCGATATCTCCGCAACCAAAGGGATCAACCAGACAGTCTCCGATGTCATACAGCTATCTATTGAGAATGGTTACAGCAAGTTTATTGGACTGGTTGCCCGTGCCCGCAATAAATCGCTGGAGGAAATCGATCGCGTCGCTCAGGGGCGTGTCTGGAGTGGCATTGATGCTAAAAAACAGGGTTTAGTTGATCAGTTGGGTGATTTTGATGATGCAGTGGCAAAAGCGGCTGAATTAGCCGGGGTCAAAAACGCATCATTGAACTGGATGCAACCTGAGTCTTCATTCTCTGACCAATTCACGCTGGGACTGACTGCATCAGCCCAAGCACTATTGCCAAATACCTTGCAGTCAATGTTGCCGGCACCACTTGCCGACGTTGCGCAAGAGATGAAAAAACAATCCGTGTTTTATAAAAACATGAACGATCCGCAGAATATCTATACATTCTGTCTGAATTGTGTCGATATCCGCTAAAAACCATTGGCTGGGTTTCTAACAGTAAGTTCCCGGTAAATTTAAAGCCTGATTTCACCATCAGGCTTTTTTTATTCCTGATACTCCCTATAATCCGGCTAACTGTTTTTATTGAGGCGTTATCATGCAGAAGAAATCCATCTATGTTGTTTACACCGGCGGCACGATTGGGATGCAGCACTCCCCCAATGGCTACATTCCCGTTTCCGGTCATTTACAACAACAACTCGCAAAAATGCCAGAATTTCACCGCACAGAAATGCCGACATTCACGATCCGTGAACATCAGCCCCTGATTGATTCTTCTGATATGAGTCCTGACGACTGGGGCGTTATCGCAAATGATATCTATCAGAATTACCATGACTATGATGGTTTTGTTATTCTGCACGGTACGGATACCATGGCTTTCACTGCGTCAGCGCTTTCTTTCATATTCGAAAACCTCAATAAACCGATTATTGTGACAGGGTCACAAATTCCGCTGGAAGCACTGCGTTCCGATGGGCAAACTAATCTCCTGAATGCCCTGTATCTCGCAGCAAATTACCCTATCAATGAAGTCAGCCTGTTCTTCAACAATAAGTTATTTCGTGGAAATAGAACGATTAAAGCCCATGCAGATGGCTTTGATGCCTTTTCATCCCCTAACTGTTCACCCTTGATGGAAGCCGGGATCAATATCCGCACCTTCAAAACAAATCCCCTGCCTGTCAGTCACGGCGAGTTTGTTGTGAATCCGATCACATCACAACCCATTGGGGTTGTGACCATTTATCCGGGATTATCCAGTCAGGTGGTAGAAAATATTCTGATGCAACCCGTCAAGGCATTGATTTTACTATCATACGGTGTTGGTAATGCACCTCAACGCGCGGATTTGCTGCAAACGCTAAAGGAAGCCACCGAGCGAGGCATTATTGTGGTTAATCTGACCCAATGTATTTCTGGCCGAGTCAACATGGAAGGCTATGCAACGGGTCATTCTCTGGCTGCATCAGGTGTTATCAGTGGTTATGACATGACTTTCGAGGCAGCCTTAACGAAATTGCACTATTTATTGAGTCAATCTTATACATCTGAAGAGATCCGCTACCTGATGCAACAAAATCTGCGCGGAGAATTGAGTTACGCGGATGAATAATCAGTGATCTGAATTTGGGTTAATTAATCCCGCCAAAAACCTAGCCTCGTCCTACTTTCTCCGACATCCAGCAAGGACGAGGTTTCAAATTCACCCCATTTCAATCTTCCGACTGAGGTTTTAATTTCGCGACCATTTCGGACTGAAAGATCGCCTTTAACTCCTGCTTACTTTTTATGGCGATCTGGCCATTTGTCCCAATCGTCATATGTTCAGGATCGTGATTATTCCTTGCTTGCCAGAGCATTACCGCCTGTAAACTGTACTCTTTCTGCTCCGGCGTAAGGGGTACACCATCCTGCCATTTCCCTAGTTCAACAGCCTGAACTAATCGCTGATAAATTTCAGGCGTCATGGCGGAGAGTAAATCATCCAACTTCATCGAGATTTCCTTAATGGCTTTAATGGCTATATGCGTTATTTCACTGTCTGCACGACATGTTTTTTCAAAACAAGCTGAATCGTTTCTTTTTCCAGCTTATCAACCCCATACTTTCATCAATTCAACGCCTGTCGGCATAACCTTAACCGGCTGTTTCTTCGCCGGTTTCTTTATCAACAAAACACAGTGAGGCTGAATTGACACAAAAACGTTCTCCTGTCGGTTTGGGGCCATCGGGAAAAACGTGCCCCAAATGGGCCTGACATTGACTACAACGCACCTCGATCCGATGGATATTATAAGAATAATCATCAATATAGGTGATGGCGCCATCGCTGATCGGTTGATAAAAACTCGGCCACCCACACCCTGAATCAAATTTCGTATCAGAAACAAATAATGGCTGGCGGCAACACAGGCAATAATAAATACCATTTTTCTTGTTGTGCAGTAGTTTTCCTGAAAATGGCGGCTCAGTACCTGCTTCTTGCGTAACATGGTGCTGCATTTTACTAAGCTGTTCTATAGAAAGGGAAATATTTTGACTTTTAGTCATAATGCCACCTTTTAAGGCCAGTATTTTCAATAAAAAATCATTGGAAACAACAAAAAATTAACAACAAAATATCAAAATGCATTCTAACCTATTCAACATAGCAATTTACTTTACTAATTGTGATAAGTCTCACATATCTAACCGATGGTAACTTTAAATATCTCCTTATACCCCGATAATGTTGTGCGTAGAGCTTGCCCTGACTGTATAACAAGCATCCAGAGGGTGATTGTCAGATTGATCTTTTTCAATTGTTGACACGATTCCGCTTGACGGCTGGCAAGATTTTGGTAACTTTAGACACAACTTTTAATTCACTAAAAAATAGCTGGTGGAATACTATGACTATCAAAGTAGGTATTAACGGTTTTGGTCGTATCGGCCGTATTGTTTTCCGTGCTGCCCAAGAACGTTCAGACATTGAAATCGTTGCGATCAATGATCTGTTGGATGCAGAATACATGGCTTACATGCTGAAATACGATTCAACCCATGGCCGCTTCAACGGCACTGTTGAAGTTAAAGACGGTCATCTGGTTGTTAACGGCAAAACCATCCGCGTGACATCTGAAAGAGATCCAGCCAGCCTGAAATGGGACGAAGTGGGTGTTGATGTTGTTGCAGAAGCAACGGGTATCTTCCTGACCGACGAAACTGCACGTAAGCACATCGCTGCTGGCGCGAAAAAAGTTGTTCTGACTGGCCCATCGAAAGACAATACGCCAATGTTCGTTATGGGTGTCAACCACAATGCCTATGCAGATCAGGATATCGTTTCCAACGCATCCTGCACCACTAACTGCCTGGCGCCATTGGCTAAAGTTATCAATGACAAATTCGGCATCGTCGAAGGTCTGATGACAACCGTTCACGCAACAACCGCTACCCAGAAAACGGTTGACGGCCCTTCAGCAAAAGACTGGCGCGGTGGCCGTGGTGCGGCACAGAACATCATCCCATCTTCCACTGGCGCAGCAAAAGCAGTAGGCAAGGTTATCCCAGAACTGAATGGTAAACTGACCGGCATGTCTTTCCGTGTTCCTACGCCTAACGTCTCTGTGGTTGACCTGACTGTACGTCTGGCTAAACCAGCTACTTATGCAGAAATCTGTGATGCAATCAAAGCAGCAGCAGCAGGCGAGCTGAAAGGCATCCTTGGCTATACTGAAGATGACGTGGTTTCCACTGACTTCAACGGCGAAAAACTGACTTCTGTATTTGATGCAAAAGCGGGTATCGCGCTGAACGATAACTTTGTAAAACTGGTTTCTTGGTATGACAACGAAACCGGTTATTCCAACAAAGTTCTGGATTTGATCGCTCACATCTCCAAATAATCGCGCTTTTATCCACGTTCGAAAGCCATCTGTTTACAGGTGGCTTTTATATTTATCTATCTAGAATATTGATCTATTCTTGTCTCTTGGTTCAACTGCCAATTCAAGGTTATACAAGGTCATGACAGATGCTCGATAAAATTTTCTCATTGCCGGTTGTAGAACAGATCTCCCCTTATATCAGCCAGCGAAACATTGATGGTTTTCCATTAATTGTGGTTTCCCATCCTAAAGCTCGTGGGGTGATCAGTATTCAAGGTGCACACCTGATTACATGGCAGCCCAATAACGAAAAACCCGTATTATGGGTAAGCGATAACACTCTCTTCAATGCCGGCACTGCCATCCGTGGTGGTATTCCCATCTGTTGGCCTTGGTTTGGTTCATCTGCAACGCCCAGTCATGGATTCGCCCGGATATTACCCTGGGAACTCAAAGCGCATAATGAGAATGAAAATGGCGTTATTTTGACGTTCACATTGCAGGATAATGCCTATACCCGTAAGTTATGGCCATATGAATTCACGCTGATTGCCCGCTTTAAATTAGGCGAAACTTGCGAAATAGAGTTAGAACCCCACGGTGAATATCAAGCCACTGGTGCCCTTCACCCTTACTTTAATGTCAGTGACATCAATCAAATTCGGGTGAGCGGGCTTGGCGCTCATTTTATTGATTCCCTCACCGACAGAGAGCAATATATCGATGAAGATTTAGTCTTTCACGGGAGAACTGACCGCATTTATACAGCGCCAAACGATTTTAGCCTGCTCAGGGATCCGCTATGGAAACGCACCATTGAAATACATCACTATCACCATAGCGATGTCGTATGCTGGAACCCCGGCGCTGCACTTTCCAGTAGCATGAAAGATATGAGCAAAAATGGTTATAAGAATATGGCTTGTATCGAAACTGCACGTATCAATAACCCATTGCAGCCTAAGAACGGTAACCCTGACCGACTTTCTATTATTATCCGCTGCCGTAAGTTTTCAGATAATATTTAAAACAGGCGGTTATTATCTCCCCTCAGCGCGGGGGAGATAATACGTTGCCTTCGCCTTTAGGCTGCAACCTGAAATTTATGGGATATAAAAAGGATTAAACCGCAATGACAGGAACACGCTTCGCTAAAGCACACAAAAGCTCATAACCAATGGTTCCGGCCGATGCGGCAACTTCATCTACGGGCAGGTTTTCTCCCCATAACTCGACAATACTGCCTACGTTTGCCTCTGGGCATGGTGTTAAATCAACCGTCATCATATCCATTGATATCGCGCCCAATAATCGGGTGCGAACACCCCCCACGATAACCGGTGTTCCCGTTGGCGCATGCCGCGGATATCCATCCGCATAACCACAGGCCACGGTACCGACACGAATCGGCTTCTGGGTCGCAAAACGGCTGCCATAACCAATTTTTTCTCCTTTGGGAAGCTCATGCACGGCAATCACTTCACTTTGCAATGTCATGACGGATTTCAATCCAACATCGACAATATCACACCACTTTCCACTTGGGGATGCGCCATAAAGAATGATACCCGGCCGCACCCAGTCTGCGTGTGTTTTCGGGTGCCATAACACAGCACCAGAATTCGCCAGGCAATGAGGCAATGCACGCATTTGCAGCTGTTCAACAACCGCAAATTGTCCATCAACACCTACTTCATTATCTGAATTAGCAAAATGGGTCATCAAAGTGACTGAATGAATATTGTTAATCCCTCTCGCCATTGAAACTATCTGTGGATACTCTTCTGAGGTGAATCCCAATCGATTCATACCGCTATTAAGTTTTAAATAGATATCAATGGGATTATCCAATCTGGCTTTTTCTATCTCATCAAGCTGCCAATGACTATGTACTGCGGTTGTCAGACGGTACTTATCGATAATCTGCAAATCCGCAGGCTTGAAAAAACCTTCCAATAGCAAGATTGGCCCTTGCCATCCCTGCTCCCTTAAATAAATAGCTTCATTCATGTCAAGCAGTGCAAATCCATCTGTCTGCATGAGTGATTGCCATATTCTGTCCAATCCATGCCCATACGCATTCGCTTTGACTACCGACCAAATTTTACTGTTACCCACTTTTTGGCGAATAACCGACAAATTATGGCGGAATGCATCGAGATGGATCGTTGCCAAAATAGGACGTGGCATGACGACCCCTTCTTATCGTTTATGAATTTATGCAGTATGTAAATGAGGCTTCATTGGAAACACTTTTATATTGAAGCCGTCAATGTATCTGAATACAGAGAGATCATCTGCCGCAATATCGGGCTTTTTGCCAGAGATTAAATCCGCCAGTAACTTCCCTGAACCACAGGCCATCGTCCAACCCAGTGTTCCATGCCCAGTATTTAAATAAAGATTCGCATACTTGGTTGGCCCCACGATAGGTGTACCATCCGGTGTCATAGGGCGCAAACCTGCCCAAAATGACGCTTCTGTGATATTACCACCATTGTGATAGAGATCCTGAACAACCATTTTTAATGTTTCACAACGATTCTGGGGAACATTCAAATTAAATCCGACGACTTCCGCCATGCCACCAACACGAATACGATTATCAAAACGGGTAATCGCAATCTTGTAAGTTTCATCCAGCACCGTTGAGACAGGCGCTTTGGCTTCGTCCATGATCGGCATCGTCAATGAATACCCTTTCATTGGATAAACCGGAATTTTGACTAAATCTTTCAATATCTCCGTGGAATAAGATCCCATCGCCACCACATAGTGATCCGCTAACATCACGCCATCATCACATTGAATACCCGTGATTTTATTTCCCTCCACCAAAATCTGTCTAACGTGCTTATTGAATATAAACTTCACCCCAATGTCTTCCGCCATTTTAGCCAGGGCCTTGGTAAAAACCTGACAATCACCCGTTTCATCATTAGGTAATTGCAATCCGCCGGTCAGTTTATGAGAAGTATTGGCAAGCGCGGGTTCCACGGTAGCCAACTGCTCGGCAGTCAATAACCGATAAGGAACGCCTTCTTGTTCTAACACCTTAATATCATTAGCCGCATTATCAAATTGCTTGGTGGTTCTGAACAATTGCAGGGTTCCTGCCTGCCGCCCCTCATATTGGATCCCGGTATCGGTTCTTAATTGTTTAATGCAGTCACGGCTATATTCTGCCAGGCGTACCATTCTGCTTTTATTCATCGCGTAATGGCTTGCATCGCAATTGCGCAGCATTTGCCACATCCAGCGCAACTGGAGCAAAGAACCATCAGGACGAACAGCCAAAGGTGCATGGCGTTGAAATATCCACTTGATTGCTTTCAGTGGGATACCTGGCGCCCCCCAAGGGGTTGAGTATCCCGGTGAGATTTGGCCGGCATTAGCGGCACTGGTTTCTTCCGCGGCACTATTCTGGCGATCAATGACGATAACTTCATGGCCTGCCTGAGCAAGATACCATGCGCTGGTTACGCCAATAACACCGCTGCCTAAAATAAGGATCTTCATTCTACCCCCTACTAATCAATGATATATTCAAGAATAATATGCTGAACATAAAAATCCAATACAGAATAATAGACTACGGCACAATTAATTAACTTTTAGGATTTGAGTCACATTTTAATTACAAAATACAAAAAGCGCCTTTCTTCAAAACACGAGGCGAATTCATAAAAACACCTTAAAATCAATGAATTATAACAGGTGAAAATTCCGCTTATCCCCTTGATTTTCTACCTGTTAAAGAGATTTTCACGGCAAAAAAGAAACATTAAATTCACAAGTGCGATATTTATATAATTCCACATAAAAATAAATTTATAGATTTTTATATAATTTCAATCTTGATTAAATAGAATAATAATTTAAAAAATTGAATTACACAGTTGGGAGGGCGGTTAACGACTGATTAGAGAAATGCCCCAGAAACATAGATAATCCTGCATCATATAATTGACATTATATGACCGGATCGTGATATCACTACATAACTGGGGTAAATCAAATGCAACTGATAGCGAGGTAATCAAAAAAAGAAGAATTTAACTAACCAAGACGTGCTTACATTAATTCATTGATCCTGCGGATAATTCATTGATCATAATGCTTTGCATACTATGCCAGATAGTGCCGCTTTCCTTACCATAATTACGCACACAATCAATGATTTTTTCATGGGATTTTTCCTGACACAGTGAGCTTAATTGCTGGTAGAAATTCAATGCCAGATCACGTGCTTCAGGGCTGGAGAAATAATAACGGCCAACCCGGGTATACAACCCTTTCAGCCCATTAATAATCAAACCATAAATCGGATTTCCTGACGCAAAAGCCAAGCCACGGAAAATATCATAATCCACAGCACTGAAAGACTCGGCAGTATCTTCCACATGTTCTTTTTCCGCCAGAACTTCCAGCGATTTCTCGGGATTGTTCCTGAATGCGGTACGGATAAAGATGGCGGCGATATTAGTTCGCACGGCCAATAAGTTATCAATCAACTGGGGAACGCGATCATGATCAAGGCGCGCCAACGTTTCCAGAATATTAAGGCCGGATGTCTCCCAGAAATTATTAACCTTGGTTGGCTTTCCATGCTGAATCGTCAACCAACCATCACGGGCAAGGCGCTGCAACACTTCACGCAAGGTTGTACGGGTGACACCGATCAATTCAGATAATTCACGTTCTGCTGGCAGTATGGAACCGGGCGGAAAACGATTATTCCAAATGCTTTCAATGATATACTCTTCCGCGAAACTCGCTGGACTTTGAGCCTTAATTACCATAATTTTAATTATTCCAAAGCAGTTTTCTTGGCTAATAATAGCGGTGGATCATACCAGAATGTGCTTGCTCGATATAGTTACCTAGTAAATAAACCGTGAAAGAGTGAAAGGGCTCATAAAAAATGCCATCATTTGCGGATTAACTATGCGCTAATGCCCTTAATTTGCGATCGTGTTGGGCGTACTATACCGCTATATTTTTATAGAGTTATTTAAATGTATAGCTGCCTGGATTTGTTCCACGTACCTACAAAGAGGAATGTTAATAATAATGGAAATCAGTATGCAACGTGCTGTAGTGAAAAACTTTCTCGGCAACTCGCCGGATTGGTATAAACTGGCTATCATTGTTTTTCTGATCGTCAATCCGCTGGTCTATTTATTTGTCAGCCCCTTTGCTGCTGGCTGGATGCTGGTTGTTGAGTTTATCTTCACACTTGCAATGGCACTAAAATGCTATCCCCTGCAACCCGGTGGGTTACTCGCCATTGAAGCCATCATCATCGGGATGACTTCACCAAAACAAGTCGGCCATGAGATTGCCAACAACCTGGAAGTTATTTTATTGCTAATTTTCATGGTTGCGGGCATTTATTTCATGAAACAATTACTGCTGTTTGTTTTCACGAAACTGCTGTTAAGTATCCGCTCCAAGAAAATGCTGGCACTGGCATTTTGTCTGGCGAGTGCTTTTTTGTCCGCTTTCCTTGATGCCCTGACCGTCATTGCTGTCGTCATCAGTGTCTCAGTCGGGTTTTACGCCATCTATCACCAATTTGTTTCCCACAATGGTAACGTTGATGGACTGAGTGATGATAAGTGCATTGACAGTGAGGATAAAAGACAGACGCTGGAACAATTCCGGGCATTTTTACGCAGCCTGATGATGCATGCGGGGGTTGGCACCGCGCTGGGCGGCGTAATGACGATGGTCGGTGAACCCCAAAATCTGATTATTGCTAAACACGTCGGTTGGGATTTTGCTACATTCTTTATCCGTATGTCTCCCGTCACCCTTCCGGTGTTTATTTGTGGCTTGCTGGTTTGTTTGCTGGTCGAGCATTTTAAACTGTTTGGTTACGGCGCTGAATTGCCTGAGCGTGTCCGCTCTGTCCTGAAAGATTATGACCAAAAATCCAGTGAAAAACGCACCCGCCAAGAAAAAGCCCAACTTGTCGTTCAGGCCTTGATCGGCATTTGGCTGATTGTGGCACTGGCTTTTCATTTTGCCGAAGTGGGTCTGATTGGCCTGTCAGTCATTATCTTAGCGACCACCTTCTGTGGTATTACCGAAGAGCATGCACTGGGTAAAGCATTCGAGGAAGCCTTACCGTTTACAGCACTGTTAACGGTGTTTTTCTCTATTGTTGCCGTGATTATTGACCAACAACTGTTTACGCCTTTTATTCAATTTGTCTTGCAGTCTTCACCTGCTTCCCAACTTTCCTTATTTTACTTGTTCAACGGGTTACTCTCTGCGGTTTCTGATAACGTCTTCGTCGGTACGGTTTATATTAACGAAGCACTGTCCGCCCTGAAAAACGGCTTAATTTCACAACAACAGTATGAATATCTGGCCGTTGCCATCAATACAGGAACTAATTTGCCATCCGTGGCAACGCCTAACGGGCAGGCTGCTTTCCTGTTCTTGCTGACTTCCGCCTTATCTCCGCTGATCCGTCTCTCTTATGGCCGCATGGTAATGATGGCGTTGCCTTATACCATTGTGATGACTCTGGTGGGTTTGTTGTGTGTTGAATTTTGGTTGGTGCCCGTGACGGAATATCTGATCAAACTCGGTTTGCTCACGCCACTATAATGGTTCACTGAATTTATCATTATCTCCTGCCGGATAGTGTAGTTTTGCTTACTATCCGGCTTTTTTCATCATCGCTTTCCTGAAAAATAGCTCAATTGCTTTTAATTTTATTTTTTTATGACGGATGACACGGCACAATAAGCCAATTATTTATCTTGAAAAAATGGGAAGAAAAGAAAATGTTTCAATTTTTAAAACAGAGTTCCCAAGGGCGAGGCGCATGGTTATTGATGGCGTTGACCGCTCTTATCCTGGAAGCGACAGCTCTCTATTTTCAACATGTGATGCAATTACAACCCTGCGTAATGTGCATTTACGAGCGTGTTGCATTATTGGGTATTTTAGTCGCTGCGCTGCTTGGGGCAATTGCGCCTAAAACACCGTTGCGCTGGTTGGCAATTCTGCTGTGGATTTACAGTGCATGGCAAGGATTGCAACTGGCATGGGATCACACCATGATGCAGTTGTATCCTTCTCCTTTTAATACTTGTGAGTTTTTTGTTCAATTCCCATCATGGTTACCCCTGAATGACTGGCTGCCTTCGGTGTTTCAGGCACTTGGGGATTGTTCGATAAAACAGTGGGAATTTTTAACGCTGGATATGCCGCAATGGCTGATTGGTATTTTTGCCGCTTATCTGTTAGTGGGCATATTGGTACTAGTGAGTCAGTTTTTTCGGGTTCAAAGGAGATTTTAAGAATAAAAAACTCACCTTTTATAGGACATTGATATTTTCCCAGAGGAGCCTGCTAAAGGCTCCTTTAATACCTTCCCATATTCAGTCTAATTCTTCTTTCATCACAATAATAAAATATGCTCTTTTTTATGCTGCCTGATATCAAATACCGGCAGGTAATGATGAGTATTACTGTGATGTAAATAACATAATTTGATAAATGAAGATAGAAGATGTGAATGAAATGCGACCTGTATTACAGATAATAAATCAGGAAAGATGAACGGAAGAATTTCACTAATTTATAGGCTGAAAAAATGGTAGAATTTTTTCGCCCTAAAAAACGATTATAAAACAGCTGGATAAAATTAGAGTGTTCCCCGTGAGTACGGGGATAAACCGAAAATCTGCGCGATGGTACGGCGTTAATTCGTGTGTTCCCCGTGAGTACGGGGATAAACCGTACAGTTATGTATCAGTTTGATAGTACAAGAGGTGTTCCCCGTGAGTACGGGGATAAACCGCCACTACTCTACCGTATCCGTACCTACGGGGCGTGTTCCCCGTGAGTACGGGGATAAACCGCGCGGCTGCTGGAAAGATAAGCCGCTTCATGAGTGTTCCCCGTGAGTACGGGGATAAACCGGGCGAATGCTCGCATGGCTGGCGGGGGAGCACGTGTTCCCCGTGAGTACGGGGATAAACCGTAATAATAGTTTAACTATTAGTTCGTATTTCAGTGTTCCCCGTGAGTACGGGGATAAACCGTATCAGGTGCTGGAATGGGGCGGTCCTGATGTGTGTTCCCCGTGAGTACGGGGATAAACCGGCATTGCTCATGTCTGGGTACAATCACGGGCTGTGTTCCCCGTGAGTACGGGGATAAACCGCGCGGCCGGTTATTTAGCAACTGTTATGATGCGTGTTCCCCGTGAGTACGGGGATAAACCGGGAGAGTAAGTATGCCTAATTACCCATACCCAGTGTTCCCCGTGAGTACGGGGATAAACCGTGAGCCAAATCACCAATAGGTTGACTGACTTCGTGTTCCCCGTGAGTACGGGGATAAACCGGCAGTCAGGGCATACATGACCATTTTGAATCAGTGTTCCCCGTGAGTACGGGGATAAACCGACGCTGTTCGTTCCCGATTACATATTTCTCCGGTGTTCCCCGTGAGTACGGGGATAAACCGTACATTTGGGCAGTAAAACTATCTTCGGGCATGTGTTCCCCGTGAGTACGGGGATAAACCGGCATCGAGGGTCACGGTAACCCCAGTCTGTTCGTGTTCCCCGTGAGTACGGGGATAAACCGCATACCGGAAGGGATGATGATTTTAGTAGATCGTGTTCCCCGTGAGTACGGGGATAAACCGTGGATGGCAGCTACAATGTTAGGAATAGTGGCGTGTTCCCCGTGAGTACGGGGATAAACCGCGGTACCTACGAGGATGGTTCCGTGGTCGATTGTGTTCCCCGTGAGTACGGGGATAAACCGCGCATCCAAAATGGCGGTAGCTTTGTCAACACGTGTTCCCCGTGAGTACGGGGATAAACCGCGGTTCGCGGCTCAACGGGGCTATTCCCTGCCAGTGTTCCCCGTGAGTACGGGGATAAACCGAACTTTGGAAATTTTCTCCATTGCGTTATCAGGTGTTCCCCGTGAGTACGGGGATAAACCGACCAGCTCGCCTGCTGAATCATTGCTGGCAGGGTGTTCCCCGTGAGTACGGGGATAAACCGAACTGGCCAATGTTGGGACCGTGGTCCCAACAGTGTTCCCCGTGAGTACGGGGATAAACCGAACGTGGTATCCCTCTGCCTGAATGGGCTGATGTGTTCCCCGTGAGTACGGGGATAAACCGTACAACAATTATTGTAACATTAATTACGATCAGTGTTCCCCGTGAGTACGGGGATAAACCGGCACCGGCAAAGGCAGCCCGCAGCAACCCAAGGTGTTCCCCGTGAGTACGGGGATAAACCGCCGACCGCTTTATTAACGTATTGGCAGCTGGCGTGTTCCCCGTGAGTACGGGGATAAACCGCGGTTCTGTCGGTTTGAGTCTGCCGAATATGGGTGTTCCCCGTGAGTACGGGGATAAACCGGAATGCCCGTATATATGGGTAAATTACTAAATGTGTTCCCCGTGAGTACGGGGATAAACCGGTGATCAGTGCAGTAGCCTGAGCGGTCAGTGGGTGTTCCCCGTGAGTACGGGGATAAACCGTAAAAAAATCCCTGCTCATCTTTTTCTATCAAGTGTTCCCCGTGAGTACGGGGATAAACCGTAATGACCAGAGGCATACGCAATAACAACCCCGTGTTCCCCGTGAGTACGGGGATAAACCGAAATAGCACGAATTCGAGGAATAGAATAATGAGTGTTCCCCGTGAGTACGGGGATAAACCGGTGTCAGTACAGAGCCTAGATGACCATTATTAGTGTTCCCCGTGAGTACGGGGATAAACCGGCTATATACACGGGTTTATCGTCAACGGTAGCGTGTTCCCCGTGAGTACGGGGATAAACCGGTTGTGTCGCCATCTTCATTGATATGAATTATGTGTTCCCCGTGAGTACGGGGATAAACCGAACAGTGAGAACAAAGCGCAGAACTTCAAATTGTGTTCCCCGTGAGTACGGGGATAAACCGGAAGATATGGAAACCCACGCCGGGTACGATAAGTGTTCCCCGTGAGTACGGGGATAAACCGCGTTCGCTGAATTCGTCTACAGAAATCGCTTCGTGTTCCCCGTGAGTACGGGGATAAACCGAACTATTAGCGCAACTCGATGAAAAAGACAGCGTGTTCCCCGTGAGTACGGGGATAAACCGGCTGTTATTAACAGCTTTAAAAACATCGCAAAGTGTTCCCCGTGAGTACGGGGATAAACCGCCATTACTGTCACGGTAGCAATTTTGCCCCAAGTGTTCCCCGTGAGTACGGGGATAAACCGCAGTTGGATGAAAACGCGCAACGGTTAGGCCGGTGTTCCCCGTGAGTACGGGGATAAACCGTTGACGTCTTCTATATTGACAGCAAGACACATGTGTTCCCCGTGAGTACGGGGATAAACCGAAATTGTCCGAAATAAACCCCAAAAAAACAAAGTGTTCCCCGTGAGTACGGGGATAAACCGGTCGCATTATCCTGCAAACGTATCTGGGAAAGGTGTTCCCCGTGAGTACGGGGATAAACCGGCACCGCAGCCCATGCGCTGGCCGAAACTGTGCGTGTTCCCCGTGAGTACGGGGATAAACCGCGTTACTTCATCATGGGGCAGTTTCCCTATTTGTGTTCCCCGTGAGTACGGGGATAAACCGCCACACACCAGCGCTCAAGAACCGCCAAATCGGTGTTCCCCGTGAGTACGGGGATAAACCGGGGGCAGAGACGCTTGTATAGACGCCATTCAAGTGTTCCCCGTGAGTACGGGGATAAACCGTGGTCAGCACAACCAGTATCAGCAATGAATTCGTGTTCCCCGTGAGTACGGGGATAAACCGCGGAAAACCTGAGTCTGGCAAAATGGGATTTAGTGTTCCCCGTGAGTACGGGGATAAACCGAACTCTATCTGAAAAATCATCCTTTGCTTTATGTGTTCCCCGTGAGTACGGGGATAAACCGCACATAAAAAAATATTAACCAATAATTCATATGTGTTCCCCGTGAGTACGGGGATAAACCGTAATTTGTAACCGTACTTTTGCAGCTCAGCCTGTGTTCCCCGTGAGTACGGGGATAAACCGGCATCAGTTAACTCATTTGTTAATGCATCTGCGTGTTCCCCGTGAGTACGGGGATAAACCGGAAATTCAAACATGGATGTGTGTTTTTTTAAGGTGTTCCCCGTGAGTACGGGGATAAACCGAACTCCGTCACGGTCGAGAGCCTGTTGATACCGTGTTCCCCGTGAGTACGGGGATAAACCGAGAATAGAGTCACTTTGTAAATCAAC
>NZ_JAQRFK010000034.1 GCF_028598745.1 Xenorhabdus sp. IM139775 | reverse complement strand
GCAACATTCATCCGGTATTGTTTTTCCCGCTCCGCTCTCCGCTGCAATTCTTCTGGCGTGGGCGGGGGAACATCTGCCCATACAGGCAAACCATCAGGCCCTGCGATGCAATATTTGTCCGGAGGAGGGGTCATGAATTCGTCATAAACAGCCTGACTCACCTCGATACCATCATCCGGCCATGTGCCTGCGTCAATATAAAATTGCTGCCAATCAATGGGGTAAAACGCGTTATTTTTTGCACTATAAACATACATATCTCACCTCAGTATCCAATCGCTATCCAGGTACAATTCAACGACGGTTCAGGCACGAATCCGTTTCCTGTCATAACAGCACAACCCACCAAAAATTCGTTGAGTGAGTAGGGATAACAGAGAGCCGCTTCCAGATAACCGGTGTCAACAGGGTTCGCGCTGATCGTCACCGCACACGCCGCGACGGTGAATGGCCTCGGAAATTTAACCATCTGCCCATCCCTGTATTTGCCACTACCCCACTGAATAATGACCCCGTTCGATTTATCCCGATACCAGCCAGATGCTCCGAACAACACCTCGGTCGGTGGATTATTCGGACTGTAAACACGCTGCCCATTTTCCCAAATATTGCGTTGTGCCCAAATATCACGGGACGATGTCACATCCTGCCCCGCACCGGAACGCACGAAACCTGTTGCCTCTAAATTCCCCTGCAATACCCCCCCTGTTTTCGGATAGGCGCCAACGTCATCGGGTGTAGGTTTATTATTGGGACTGTAAACACGTTTTCCACCCGATTCGTAAATACCGTTTGCCGACACATAGCCAGTCGCATCGACATTGCCGTTGACGATCCCACCACTTTTGGGATAAGCGCCAATATCATCGGGTGTGGGTTTATTGAGCGGGCTATAAACCCGAATCCCACCCGCTTCATATACCCCATCTCCAGACACGTATCCCGTAGCATTCACGTTACCGCTCACGGTTCCGCCTGTTTTTGGGTAGGCATTTCTAGCGAGATCGGCGGTTCCCGCTAAACCGAGGTTTTTCACAAACTCATCTCGATTAGGAATATCAGCACCATTCTTGCTTTTTTCCAGACGAGCATTTGCTAAATTTTTCGCTTCATTCACCCGTGCATCAGTTTCACCTTTGTTATAGGCACCGACATCTCCCGCATTCAGTGAAATATCCGCAGTTAACGCCTTGCCATTTACCTTACGCCCAGCCGGAACGCGCCCATTCGCATTATTATTCGCCGCGTTAGCAAAATCATACGCTGCTTTCACCGCCTTCGGGGTTGCGGCATGAGTTTCGCTATTGCTGTCCACCGCGCTGCTCAGGATGACAAAACCCTTCTCTTTCAGCGTTGCGTCAGGATGGTTACGGCTGTTCGCATGTTTCGTAATAGAATTATCCACATACTCACGCGTCGCCAGAACCACCGACGGGTCAACTTTCAATGTCACCGCATTAGCGCTACTGACAATCAGGATCATGCGGATCGTCTGGGTGCGGCCGGAGCCTTCCTGCAATTGGGGTTTGTAAGTTTCTGCGCAGTTACCTACCGCAATCAGGATGCCGTCTTTATCGAACAGGCCAATTTCACGGATCCACCAGCCGCCTTCGTTTTCAGGAATAACCTGTTCCGCAATGATCTGATTGGTGTTTTTCGGATCGATGCTCAGCGTATTAATCGCGGCACGACGTTTTTCATTAATCAGTTTGGTTTGTTTGGTGTCTGGGGTCGGCAGGCTGCCGCCGCCATCACCAACGGCCATATGGGTAATTTCAATTTTAGTCCCCAGTGCCGCGGCATTTGCCAATTTATCTGCGCCTAACTGCGTCAGCAGCGCAAAGAATTTGGTACTCATGGTCTAATCCTCATGTCATCAATAATATGTATGCCCGCGCCCACAACTTCTGCGCCGGATACGGTTACTTGTTCCGGGAAATAAGGGTAAACGGTCAGTTCGTCACCGCTGTAAGTCGCTGCCGAATAGTGATATTCACCGCGCGTGTCCAGATTGATATCCAAGCCAATCAAATGCCGGCTGATGGGCTTGGCATCAAAAATCAGGTTCTCCAGCTCCTCGAACATTTCATGAGTGATGCCGTTTTCCAGAACACCAATATCCAGCCGGAACGTGCCCGGTGTTTCGTTGGTCTGCCACCACTCTTTGACGCGGATGAGATAACCCAATGGCTCGACAACCCGCCGGATCGCGCCAATCGTTCCTTTGTGTTTATGCAGGAACAGTGAGCTTTTGATTACTTCCCTTTTGGTGCTCTCAGACCAGTGCTCATCCCAACGATCCACCGACCAGGCCCATGCCAAATAGGGCAACAGCGATACCGGACATGTGTCGGGGTTCCACAACTCGCGCAGGGGCACTTTTACCTGCTGTAATTCAGCGCAGGCCTTCGCTGCCGCAAGTTCCAGCGGGGTCGAACCCATCGGCAGAAGGCGATCACTCATCCGAACCTCCCATCGTCAGGGTGGTTTTGGTGCAGTAAGATGCCTGGGTTTTATCCAGCACGACGTCTTTCAACGGCGCTTTCAGTTCCACGCGCTGGACACCTTCCACATGCAGTGCCGCATAAATCGCCGACAAACGAATGTCCCGTCCCAAGCGATGTTGCGCTTCGACATAATGTTTGAGCTTTTGCTCCGCCGCCTTGCGAATCGGCTCTGATTCCGGTGTCGGGAAAATGTACAGCAGCGCATCAATTTCATATTCCACAATGTTCGCTGACTGGACTTTCAGGCGATCCGCCACCGGACGCACGTTTTCGTCATTCAGCACTTTCTCGACGATTTCCAGCAACGCCTTGGAAGCGATGCCCTTATCTTCCCGCGACATAATGGTCACGGTCACGTTGGCCGGCGATGGGCTGATGGCCGACGCATCCGCAACCCGACCATCCGCACTGCGGGCGTGGTATTCATACGCCCCGACCGGGCCAGCAACGCTCAAACCTTCGAAAGCCTGTGGAATGCGAACGCGGTAGTCGTTGTCAGATTCCATCACTGCCGGTGTCGGGGGTACGGTAGTGTTATCCGCCGGACGCAGAACCATGCGGGATACGTTATTGTTCGCACCCAACTGATCCAGATCCCTGCCGGTCGAATAGGCCACCATCACCGCGCCGGCGGCTTCGTTAACCCGTTGACGCAAAAGCAATTCACGATAAACGTTCTCTTCCAGCAACTTGACCAAAGGTTCCGATTCCAGTTGCAAAGTCCGGGCAATGGCTTCTTGCTGATCGTCTGGATAGAGCGATATCAAGCCTTTTTTGCGCTCCTCCAGCAGTTGTTCGTAATCCAGTAGTTCCACCACATCCGGTGGTGGCAACTGGCTTAAATCGATTGTTGGCATTGTCTTACCTCACCGGGAATGACTCACCGGAATAGAAAGTGAAAATTCCTGGGCGGATTGATGATAAGTCCCCGTAATATCCACCACCATTTTGCCGTCCTGTTGCGTTTCCATCGTGATGGAAGTCAGCGTCACCCGCGGCTCCCAACGACTGATTGCGGTAAAGCTGGCCGCCATGACCTGAAGCCGGAGCGCAGGATTCTGCGGCCAGTCAATCAGTTCAGGCAGCAAAGATCCGTAGGTACGACGTGCGATACGGCTGCCCACGGGGGTTAATAAAATATCGCTGACGGATTGCCGGATATGCGCCAAATCTGTCAACGCTCGGCCGGTCTGCCGATTCATTCCCAGATACATCATACGGGGCCTCCTGATGTGTCACCGCCTGACCGGATGCCGGTGTGTTTATGGGAATCCACGACCACGCCGTTGGAACTGAATGTGCCTCCGGTGTGTTCAATATTGCCCGTCATTTTGCCGCCGTTGCGCACAATCAAGTTGCCCGTGCTCATTAGCTGCGTACAGATGACCTCCGGTGTATCCAGCGTAATTCGGCTGCTGGCGACACAGGTGATTTCCGGTGCGGTAATATGGACGGAATCCGAAGCAGTCACTGTCGCGGTTTTGATGCCAGTCACCGTCAGTGCGCCGGATTGCGGTTCATATTCCATCACAGCACCATCCGGAAACTGGATGTGCGTTGCTTCCGGTGAGGTTGATGGCGCCGGAAACTCATCTGAAAAAATCGCAGGCAATACAAAGGCGGTGGTCAGCTCTCCGCCCATGGACAGTAATAAAACCTGCTCACCGACACTGGGCGCCCACCATGTGCGGGAGTTTCCCGCCCTGGATGTCAGCCAGTGCAGCCAGTTGGTTTCAAGATTGCCCGTCGCGACCCGGCACATTCCTTTTGTGGTATCCACTTGGGTAATGACGCCGGTTCGGATCAGGTTGCGCAATAAGCGCATCAGTTCAGTGAGTTGTGTGTTCATGACGTAAGAATGCCACGGAAAAGCCGGCCGGGCATTAAACGGGGTTTGTAGGAAACACCCTACAAATCCAGCCATAAAATCATTTTAAATCAATAAAATAAAAGACCTTCTCCAAGATGAAAGAAGGTCTTTGAAATAAACGGTGATCATTGTGGTTTGCACTGCCGCACAATCTCGCGTACATACTGTTGCAAATAGTCTAATTTGGCTTGGTCGCGGATGATGCCGCCCCGGATATCGTAAATAGTGCGTCCAGCTTTTGCAGTGAGTTCGATTTGGGTTCCATCGCCCACGCTGCCGGTGCCGGTATCTCGGTTTTGGGTGAGCTGACAGCCAGCAAGGTTGGCGGCGGCGATTTGCACCCGCCGATGACCAGCAGCGATGTCAGCACGTAAAGCTGTATTTTCTTCGGTAACATCAGCTAATTTTCCTGAATAGTATTCATCCAATTGTGCTGCCCGATTTTGTGCTGCTTTCATTTGCTGAACCACAGCCAGCATTTCCGATTGGGCTTTTTGGTTGATGACGACAAGCTGGTCTGCGTGCTGTTGTTTCAGGCTCGTCATTTCATTGAGAAACAGAGTGCGATGCCCCCACCAGCCAAGGCTTGCACCGACAACCAAACTCACCATCAAAGGCAGTTTCTTTAATGCTCTGATCCCTAACAAAACTGTTCAGCCTCCTCATTAATCCCAAAGCTGAATAATGGGTTTGCTGGCGGCAGGCATAAATTCTGGCATTTCCACTTGCGTTCCATGAGGCAGTACCGCGCCAAAATCAGCCAATCCCGGATTTGCCTGCAATACACGCTCAGTCATTCCCAACGTGCGGCCATAATAGCGCCAGCAGATGGCATCCACCGTTTCATTTTGTTGTGCAATAATTTGCATATACGCTCCTCTCCTCTTTGCAGAAATCTTCTTTTCAAAAATCTTCTTTTCAAAAAAATAGTTTGTGAGTTAATTCGGAGAATCATGATCAAATAATTGGCGAAATGACTCAATGCGGTGAGATTGTCAGGTATGCCGTACACATAAACCAAGGGGCAGGAAATCATTTCCCTGCCCCTTGGCGATTATCCTCCCAAACCTCTTGAATGAGTTCATTATATGTTCGTGTTCACTGCCTTTTTTAGTCCCTGTCACTCTTACGGAGGTACTGCTAATGGTTCCAATGCTAAAATTTGTATCAGGATAGTGTGGTAATATTAAATTTATTCTTCTGTTGAATCCGCCTTCCTTAATACTTTGTTACCGGTCACCTCATTACCTAACAGATCGTTTTCCAGTTTACTCTGGTAACTGTTAAACCTTTTTTCATAAGGTGCAGATAGCTCCGCTATCCAAACCAGTGCCAGCTCTTTGTCTTCCGCATGATTGCATTCGCAACTTGTTGCCATCCGAGCAATGAAATTGATCCGTTGCGCTACCAATGATTCCATAAGAGATTCCACTGATTTACCTGCCTCCACATAATAAACTGTATATATATACAGTACACGTAATAAGACTAAATTTAAAGTAGTTTTTACCTTTTCTGGTGATTAAATTTGATCGTTAATCACTGTTGCTCGCTGTTTTAGCAGAAATATTTGCCAATTTGACTGATTTTTCTACTATGCCAATGCCACGGTCGAAATACCGCCTTATCTTGCTGCTTTCCTGTTCATCCGTACAGTTATTGACAGAACTCCAAGGGGCAAATTTTTTGCTTCTTTGATACACAATTCGTTCAGGTGTCACCGTAGATTCCGATTTTGGCACGATGGTCCATTGGTGGATCCGTGTACAAATAAATCCGGCGTCAGACAAAAAGGGTGAGGTCACACCTTGGATGGATTGAACATCTTCACCGTAAGGGCTGCCAAAAGGGATTTTTTTGTAAAATAAGCGAATGACTAAATCACGACGCGCAACCCAAGGCCCGCCCTGTGCTTGAGTATAATCCGCCCAATTCCCCTCATCTGCTGCCTGTAACACGGCGTTTATCTTATGATCAGCGAGACGGACTTCCCTGAGCCGGCGTAATTCGCGCCAAACCGAAACCGGGGCACCACCAATTTGTTGAAATTGGCGAATACGCCAACGGCTCGCCCAAGCAGTCACTGATTTCGCCATATCGCGCAGGGAGCCTCCGGTTTCATGGTCTTTTTCTTCTTCCAGTGCATAACCGTCAATATTTTTGGAAATGTACTTGGCAATATAGCCCGTTGCACTGCCTTTATTGGGATCAATCGCCTGATAATGAAAACGGGCTTTTTTAGCTTCATCGTTCTGCAACTCTTCCTGCTCTTCCTGACAGGTATAACGCTCAAGAATGCTTCTGACCTGCTGCAAATGCTCTGGCAACATGAACAACACCAGATGCCAATGCGGTGTACCATCATGATGGGGTTCCACCACACGGAAACCAAATAGATTAATTTTCGCTCTGGCAAACGCCGCCCGTGCTTTTGCCCAGACACGGCATAAATAACGTTGAGTATCACGTGGCGTTGCGCCATTCCAGGATTTGACAAACCCTCCCCGTCGCTGAACAGCGTGATATTTTGCCGGAGCCGTCATCGTATAAAATTCCCCGACGCAGTTCATTTTATTGGCAACCTCTTCGAAACCGCGCATTCTGACCATTAATTCACAACGGCGGATCGCCGGGTTCGCATTGCTATGCACAACGGTATCTGCCAGTGAAATGCGCTCCCCTTTTTCATTTTCCAAATCAAAGTGTTGGAAAAATTCACGATTGCGCCGCTTTTGTTCCAGCCATTCCCGCAATGCCCGGCGTGAAACGTAAGGAGAAGCAGCTTGCTGTACCTGCCCAACAGCAATGGCCAGATGTTCAGATTGAATATCACGCAGGTGCTTTAGCCGAAAATACCACCAGCGGGCAGACATCATGCGCAACATACCCGAACAGAGTTGATCGACCGAGGGCATTTTGCGCCCCCCATTGAAACGCTGCCAATAAGGCGGATTAGTGCCACACTGCAACGTCAGCTTTGCCAGCAACCGGTACAATCGGGCAACGCGGGAAAATGGCGCATCATTTTGGCAGTCAACAGAAGTTGATGCGTGCTTTTGGGTAAAAAGCACAGAATAGTGTTCATAGTTGCCGGAAATAAAAACAGAAATAGTGTGGGCAAGTTTCAAGAGTTGTTTGCGATCATAGGTCGCCATATTTTCCAATTGTTCAATAAAAGGAAAAGGTGCCATGCCAGAGATACGATGGCGAAATTGATACTTCGCTTTGACCAACTGCAATCTTGGCAAGACATTCTGCCCGACGGTTTTTCTCAGGAAAGAATTTGCCTCACGGCGGCCTGAACAATTAAAAATATCGATATAACGATGGCTGAAATATTTCGCCAGAAAATCCGGCATCTGTCCGATATATTGGTGACGCCATTGATGATCTTCGGCGTTGACTGCCCAGAGCAGGCGCTCTGCCATTGAAACGCCCTGTGGTATGTCATGTTGTTTAGGCGTGATAACATCAAAATTCATCAATTTCACCATATTAAGGATGTGCGAGGGTCTGGCGTACTCATGCCATTTGTTCAAAGCAATAATGTGTTTAGTAGAAAACGGTCTTTAGCCAGCCAGTGTCAGGTACTTCGGAAACTGACTGACAACGACCTTGATATGATTCATCGCCCTGATCAGCGCCTGTTTTTCCTTTTGGGTAAAATGGTTGAATTCACTATCGTGGCGGATGCGCGGGATATTCGCCAAGTAGAAAATGGCCGATAACGCCCGTTTATTCTCTTCGTAGTAACGGTCTGTTTTATCGCGCATATCAGCTAAAAACCGGTTTAACTCCTTCTCATTTTCCCCCCAATATATCGCCCTGATCCTCGACAAATGATTCAATCCTTCCAGCCGCTGGCCGAGGTTAATCTGGGTAAACTTTTCTTTTTCAGTATTCGCCATATTTTCCCTCCACTTTTTTCCCTCCATTTCAAACGGCACCCCATGTCCTAGAATTAGGTCATTAAAGATTGAAATTTGGGCGTTCATGATGCAATATCTCTTGATGGTTTTCGGTTTAACCAATCCGGGCTCATTGAAGATCTCAAAATGAGAACCTTAATGGGATGCTAATAGCTCTTATCTGTACTATCAATGAAAAATACCAATATTGAGATCAAAATGGGGGCCGATAGTGGGGGAAGACCTGCTATTGAACGTCTTGTCCGCGCATATGGGTTTAAATCACGTCAGGCCCTGAGTGACCATTTGGGCGTTTCCAAAAGCACGATGGCAAATCGCTACCTTCGTGATAGCTTTCCCGCGGATTGGATCATCCAGTGTAATCTCGAAACTGGTGCTTCACTGCTGTGGTTGAGCACAGGTCAGGGAGAAATGTTTCCAGATGGAGAAAGCGGCAAAAAAGCGGAACGGTTGGAAGATATCATTGCCCCATCCATCTCTCGCGTAAAATTATCGGGTGGTAAGCTCAATGAGGCTAACCCGGTGATTTTGGACAGCGAGCTGATTTCCAGGGAACTGAAAAATCCGCTGATTATTGATGATGGTGCCTCATGGTATCTGCTGGATACCCAAGAAGGTAATATTCAGGATGGCTTATGGCTGGTGGATATTGAGGGTATGCACAGCATCAAAAAGATTGCCAAAATCCCAATCAGCAAGATCAGGGTCAGCGACAGCGATGTCACTTTTGATTGTGCCATCAGCGATATCAAATTCATCGGCCGCGTCGCTCTGGTTATCTCCCGGCAATAAATTGTCCGCATCAATAATCCGGCCTAAAATAGCTTCCATCAAGGTTATCCCTATTCATCAGGGTAACCTTGATGTTTCACACAAAATCTGAACGCCGAAGCCGATACAGAACGTGCTCTCTCAATGGATGATTTTCTTCCAAGCCGGGATGCAGGAAGGTTTTTTCATCTCTGGTCATGCTCAATTTCTTCATCACACTCTCCGAGCGGTAATTAGAAACAGTGGTAAAAGCGACAACTTCTTCCAGCCCGATTTCCGTAAATGCAAAATCAAAAACCCGGCGAGCGGCTTCACAGGCATAACCTTGCCCCCAAAATGGTTTGTCCAGACGCCAGCCAATTTCAACAAAAGGAGAGAATGGAAATTCAATATTCGGGATATTCAAACCGACACACCCCATAAATTCACGACTCTGTTTTAATTCAACCGCCCATAATCCCCAACCGCCCTGCGTTTCAAACTTACGCATACAGTTATCGATAAAAAGATTGCTCTGTTCTTTGGTCAGTATATTAGGAAAAAATTCCATGACGTCAGGATGACGGCTCAGGCGAAAGAAAGGCTCCCTGTCTTCTTCTCTCCAGGCACGCAGCCATAATCTTTCAGTTTCCAATTCAACAATCACAACGCCTTTTGTTTATCACCTTGGTTATCTCTGATGGAAATAACCCGCTCGATGTCTGATTTTTTCTTATTCTCAACCTGTTCAGATTGACCAACAAATAACCCGCCACGTCGAATTGACATGCTGCCGCAGCGGCTGATACCCCGTAATTCGCCATGCTCAAGAATATCCAATGTTTCCGCACAGCATGTACCTTCAACATGGCCGTCAATGATAATTTCAGGGGCATTCAGCTCACCTTCCACTTTACCGGCATGCATAATACGAATAGCCCCCCCTTTTACGCGGATATTGCCAATAACTTTACCCCAGACCTGAATATCCCCTTCCATGTCAATATCACCCTTGAAGACAGAGTTCTTTGCAATAATGGTATTGGGACGAGTCTCAGCCTCAGGTAATTTTTTCTCTTCGGCCTTGATGCCGATAATGGGCGTCACAGAACTGGCAGCAGGTGCCTCGGTTGTTTTTTTTCCAAACATAGCGTTTATTCTCAATTTCATTTTCATAAAGTAAGACACTAAAGCTAAAAAAGATAAAATTGCTGTTATGGTACAACTAAGATGGGCACCATACAGATGTAGTCCCAATGCAATTGCCCAAAGGAGCCATACGCTGTATAAAAAAGCGTTATCTGAAAAACGATACTTTTTCATATTGTTCTCGTTTTTGTGGTTTTTTTCTTATATTTCATCAGCAATATACCTTGCATATGCCTTAGCAGGTAATAGAAACACAGGTAACAAAAAACAGGCTGTGAAAACACATCCTAGCATTGTACAAGTACGAAAAACAATCTACGAAGCTATAACAGAGGTCTTTATAGCGTTATTACATGGATAACGTTTCCATTTGAGTTTAATCCTCTGATTTCTCTTTGAATTATCTCATATTTATTGAATAAAATAATCCATTAAAATCTATTTTTTGCTTATTTTCATCGGCATAAACCATATAAATTCATCATTCCATAACAATGGATACAAAACCTTAATAATCCAGTAGCATATCTGAACCATAAACACTTTATACTCGCCGCACTTCAAGATACCTTTATTATCCCCCCGCAACATGGGGAGATAATAAGCTGCTTTCGTCTTACGAGGGGTAACTTGAAGTTTATAGGGGATATATCCATTATCTGATCGTTTAATCATTTTCGATAACTTTATCATCATGAGACTCTGGGTGTAATGTGATAACACATAAACATATTACGCAGAAGGTTAAAGCGTTCAGCTAATAACCAGCAGTTAAAACGCATTGAGTGCGTGTAAATTGCCGTATTTATTTAAATAATGAATTAGACTATATTTTAAAAAGAGTTTGAAAATCCGAACATGATTGATATTTCCCGCAGATTAAATTTTCCATTAAAAATAACCCAACAAGCAGATCAGATGACTATTTTTATACTCACCTCACTTCAAGAAATCCCTATTTTTTCACCGGAAAGCAGAAAGATAATAAGCTGTTATCCTCCTGCAAACTCCAACTTTACGTTTATAGAAAATAAAGCATGTCAATATTAACAATACAGAAAAAACAACCACATGAAAATCAATCAATTCAAGATAAAAAATATTTTTAATGGCAAAAAAACACACTTAACCCTAACACAAATATCCATTTAGTTATATAATAGATGAAATAAATATACCATGCACACATCAAAAAAATGATTACTCATGATACGGAAATTTAGGGGTATTAAATGAAAAGGACGACGGGATTAAATCAAAAGAATATTTGCACAATCCAATTAACGATGCCAGATCTCAATATCATTGAGCATAAACAACGAGGGCTATATATTTTACTCGATGGTGAAATGGTATGGAAAGATTGCATAAATAGTTATCACATCAAATCGCATGAGATCCTGTTTACCCATCCCGGAAGTTATGCGGCCAAAACCCATACGGAAAACTGTCAGCTATTGTGGTTACCCTTACACATGGAGTTTTTACGTAGTTTTTTAAAACGCTTTGGGTCATTGCTCAGCAAAATAGAACGACAGGAGTTTCCTGCCTATCGGCTGATTCCTTTTCGTCAATTCCCTTTGTTAACGGAAAGTATTCGCGGGCTAGCTAACTTATTGGCGCATGATTCCCCTCCCGCTTTGGTTCAATTAAGGGTTGAAGAGTTATTGTTGCTGCTTTCCCTGGGTCAACAGGGCGCCTTATTGATGTCTATCCTGCGAAAATTAAGTAACCGTCAGGTAGAACGCCTGCAAACATTTATGGAGGCGCATTATCTCAAGGAATGGAAATTGAATGACTACGCACGTGAATTCGGTATGGGGCTGACTTCGTTTAAGGAGCTGTTTAACAGTGTCTATGGCACTTCACCCAAGGCTTGGATCAGTGAGCAGCGTATTCTTTACGCACATCAATTGTTACTGAATAGCGAAAGAAGTATTGCCGATATTTCATTGGAATCGGGGTTTTCCAGCCAGTCCTATTTCACTCAAAGCTATCGCCGACGTTTTGGTTGTACACCTAACCGCACCAGAACTTGTTTTAGGTCAAACTGAAAAGCCGCAACCACGATTAACCTCATGATCGTTTTTATCGATTAATCTCCTCTGATTGATCTGTGCAATCCATTGGACGGCAGTATCCCATCTCACATATAGTCATGGTGGTTTATCACCGTTTTAGAGCCAATCCGACTAGGCTCTAAGTTACCATCAGGGATTTTTATCTTTGCCGTATTTTGAGCCTGCGCCATGCAGGCTTCTTTTTTTTGATTACTGCAAACTACCCTCTTTTTTGCCGCTGTCTGCATGATAAAAGACCGTACCTAATTTAATTCTTTCACGGCCGGTCGCCAGACGATGGCGGTTAGTATCTCTGAGGGAATAAATACAGCCACAATATTCCTGCTGATAGAACTCTTCACGTTTACTGATTTCTATCATGCGGGCAGATCCGCCCCCTTTGCGCCAGTTATATTCCCAGTACGTCAGGTCAGGATAACGGGAAGCGGCGCGAACACCACATTCGTTGATTTGCTGCATATTTTTCCAGCGTGAAATACCGAGTGAGCTGGTAATCACCGGGAAACCATGCTCGTAGGCATACAGTGCTGTTCGCTCGAAACGCATATCAAAGCACATTGTGCAACGAATACCCCGTTCAGGCTCATTTTCCATGCCTTTTGCACGTTCAAACCAATTATCACGGTCGTAATCAGCATCAATAAAAGGAATACCCATTTGCTGTGCAAAACGAATATTTTCCTCTTTGCGCAGCTCATATTCTTTCAGCGGATGAATATTGGGATTATAGAAAAATATTGTAAACTCAATTCCTGAAGCCAACATGGCTTCCATCACTTCCCCAGAACATGGCGCACAACATGAGTGCAATAGCACTTTATTGTGTCCGCTTGGCAGTGGCAGCGATTTACGCTCATCATTCAGTGACATCATCTTTTTTTACCTGATTGAGACAATAAAAAATCAGGAAGAGAATAGATCCTCTCCCTGTGTTTATTGGATAGGCCATCTTACCTTTTTCTGCTCTCTTGCGACAATCTTTGTAAGGTAATCACTCCGGTACTTCCGGCAAAATCAGCCCCCCATCAACCACAATCGTTTGTCCGGTAATATATTTCGCCTCATCAGAAGCCAGAAAACAGGCAGCATAACCAATATCTTCAGGCGTTCCCAACGCCCGCATTGGCGTGGACGCCTTCGCATCACTGAGGAATTCATCACCAAAGGATTTCAGGCCCTCAGTCATGATCATGCCCGGCATCACCGCATTAATGGTAATTCCCTGCTGCGCGTATTCCAACGCAGCGCTGCGCATAAACCCAAGTTGCCCGGCCTTACTGGCACCATAGTGGCTGTAACCCGCAATCCCCGTTATTTCTCCCGTTATCGATGACGTGATCACCACACGCCCGTAACGCTGCTTTTCCATCACATTCAACGCAGCCTGCACTAGGAAAAATGTCCCCTTAAGGTTGATGGTATGCACTGAATCCCAATCTTCCGCAGTCATATCCTTAAGATAATGCTGTGGAAAAACACCGGCATTGGAGCAAAGAATATCGAGCCTGCCATGCTTTTCAACAATCTGATCAATCGCATTTTTACAGGCGGCCTGATCAGTCACATCAAGCGGCATAAAATCGACGTCCAGCGCTTTGGCAGTGGCGGCACCTCTCACCTCATCAGTCCCTGCAATAATGGTCACAGCGCCGGCTTGCTTCAACACGTTGGCAATCCCTTTGCCAATACCTTTAGTTCCACCGGAAATAAAAGCGATTTTTCCTGCTAAATTAAACATGGTTGTTCCTTTTGTATTTTCTTTTCGTATTCGTGGAGAACGTTTTTTATTAGCTTAAATATCATGATTCAATCTATTTTTGAGCCACCATCTTATCAATATTGCTTATTCTTCTGCCAGAGATTACTTTTAAAGGACAGAATAGTTTTGTTAAAAATAATAATATGAGGTGAAAAATATGATTCTCGATAATTCATTCCTAAATGAATATACCGGCACGGCATTATCACCGATTTTGTTTCTCAAAAGAGCAATATTGAGCAATGGTAATGATATTGCCGTTATTGATGGAAAACAGCGTTGGACCTGGCACCAATATGCCAACCGCTGTGAAAGGATTGCGATCGCTCTCCAACAAATGGGAGTGGATAAGGGAAGCGTCGTTTCAGCCCTGTTACCGAATATCCATGAATTACTTGAATTACATTTTGCCGTTCCTTTATCCGGCGGTATTCTCAACGCCTTGAGCACCCGTACAGATGCCGCCACATTAAATTTTGTCTTTGAAAAACTGCATCCCAAAATATTATTTATTGATAAAAGCTATCTTTCACTATTAAATAATGTCTCTTTTAATCATCCAATTAAGATAATTGTTGTTGATAATGAAATGGGTGATGAAAATAGTTCAACGGTTCCTCTATCCCCTGCCGGATATGCAGGCATACCTTACGAATCCCTGCTAACCGAACACCCATCAAAAACCCTGTCATTGATCCAAATTGACGAACAAGCCGCCATCAGTATTAATGCAACCTCGGGCACCAGCGGGCAACCTAAATTGGTGGTTTATTCTCACCGTGGCGCATTCCTGAACGCGATTTCTAATATTCTGGATTGGGATATGCCCAGAAACCCCGTCTTTTTATGGACGCTGCCCATGTTCCACTGCAATGGCTGGTGTTTCCCGTGGACAGTGGCGGCACGGGCGGGTACACATATCTGCATAAGGAAATTTGATGCCGAAGAAGCCATGCAGCTTATTCAGGAACATAACGTCACCCACTATTGTGGCGCCCCCATTGTTCACTACGCTTTAGGCAAGATAACGCAAAAGTATGCCCAGCATTTTGGTGGCCGCGTTTTTGGCCTTATTGCCGGTGCCCCACCGACAGAAATCATGTTTTCATTGCTGGATGAAGTCGGTATCAATGCGACACATGTCTATGGCTTAACTGAAACTTATGGCCCGGTGGTGGTTTGTGATCCTAAGCAGGAATGGAAGGCATTGCCAAGATCAGAAAAAATCTTAAAGCGGATGCGGCAGGGAATTGTCTCTAATTTACAAGGGCAGGTCAGCGTTATTGAGAGGAATAACCAGTCGGAAGTGCCTTTTGATGGCAAAACCATCGGTGAAGTCGCCATTCGCGGTAATATTGTGGCAGCGTATGATCCGGTACGCCATGTCACACCGGAGATCACCAATCAATGGTTTTATACCGGTGATCTGGCGGTCGTCGAGCCTGATGGCTATATCAAAATCGTCGACAGGAAAAAAGATATCATTATTTCCGGTGGCGAGAATATTTCCAGCCTTGAACTGGAAAATGCCCTGTCCGGTTATCCCGGTGTCTTGGCTGCTGCCATTGTGGCAAAACCCGATCCCTATTGGGGAGAAGTTCCCCATGCCTTTATTGAAACCGACGAAAATGTATCAATCACAGAACAAGCGTTAGATGATTATATGTGTACGGTCGTCGCCCGGTATAAACGCCCTAAAGGATATACTTTTTTAACCTTACCCCGAAATGCAAATGGCAAAGTGCTAAAAGATCAATTGAGAAAACGTGTCAAAGACTGATATAACAAGCATAAAATTAATAACGATCAATTAATCTCAGGTAAAAATTGAGATAAATATTCATATATAACCAACGATCTATACCTTATAAACGTCAAGTTGCCACTCGTAAGACGAAATCAGCTTATTATCTCCCCGCGCGGCGGGGAGATAATAAAGGCACCTTGAAGTACGACGGATATATTAAATATAAATAGGCAACAAATGAAAAATGGTTGCTGGATATCGACAATGACTGACTTGCCACACGCGGGTACAGCACGTATTATGTTCTACAAGTGTATTAACAATATACTCCTGGTTTATTAAGATTAATTCCTTGCTTATTTTATATTTTAGGCCGCGCTATAGGCGGCCTTCTTTTTATGTTATGCCGGAAAACGGATACCACTGCTTGCCAATTTCCCCATATGGCAATACATCATGCAGGCGGCATCGATCAGGGACATCGCAATAGCCGCACCGCTGCCCTCACCGAGACGCAAATCCAGATGCAAATAGGGTTGTAATTGCAAATGTTGCAACGCCAGCACCGCCCCTTTTTCTGCCGAGTAATGGGAAGGAATGCAATAATCCCGTGCAATGGGTGCTATCTGACACGCTGCCAGTGCTGACGCATAAGACAAGAAACCATCAAGGACAACAGGCACACCAGAAGCCGCCGCCCCCAAAATCACACCGGCCATGCCGACAAGTTCAAATCCTCCCACTTTTGCCAACACATCAAGGGCGTTTTTGTTATCCGGCTGATTGATGGCAATCGCCTGCCGGACAATGGATTGTTTATGCGCCAGCCGCTCAAGCGGAAAATTCGCGCCCACCCCAACCACATCGCCGGGATCACTGCCGGTCAGGACACTGATCACTGCGGCGGCCGCAGTCGTATTAGCGATCCCCAGCTCCCCGATACCCAACACTGTTACGCCTGCTGCAATCCGCCGCTGCGCCAGTTGCGCACTTGCCAGCAACAACATTTCAGCATGTTCATACGCCATCGCCGCCCCTTTGGCAATGTTGCCGCAACCCCGTGCCAGTTTAAGGGACACCATCTGTTCAATAGGATCACAATCAATGCCAATGTCCACGGGCAAAACCTGAGTGCCACTGTTTTTCGCCAGCACACAAACCCCGGTTAACCCTTTCAGCATATTGCGCGCCTGTATGGCCGTCACATTCTTAGGTGAAATCGCCACGTCTTCGTCATAAACACCGTGATCAGCGCACATAACAATGATCTCTTTCTGCCGGTTTTTCAGATCTAACCTGCCCGTCATGCCCGATAATTGTATTGCCAATGCCTCAAGACGCCCTAAACTCCCCACTGGCTTGACCAGACTGTCAATATGCTGTGCCGCTTTTTCCATCTTTCCCCGATTCAGGGGTTGGATCGCATCAACCAATAATTGTAGTGTCATGTTTATTCATCCGGCCAACCGGCTGCCGATGCGGTTTATTGCCAAATCATTGCCAATAAAAATGTCATTTCCCCCACTTCAATGGCAGCCCCCAGCGTATCGCCCGTCTGACCACCAAGACGATAATTGAAATAGAGAGCAAGCGCGTAAACGACAAGCAACGACACCATCATTGCCAATAACGTCTGCCAGTTTCCTAATATCATCACCAACACAATACCGCTCAACAACGTCAGCACCGTTGCAGAGGGAGTTATGCGGCCAATATAACTGCTTCCCATCCCCCCGCCTTTACGGGCATCACGTTGCGCATACATTAACAGCACCGCGGCCGTGCGTCCGACAATCGATGCACTCGTCAGCAAGGCAAGCAAATAGAGCGGGGGATGATAAGACAATTCGGCAACCGCGAATGTTTTGAGGGAGAGACAGAAAATTAACCCGACACCACCATAAGTCCCAAGCCGGCTATCACGCATAATCTCCAGCATTTTTTCCCGCTGGCGGGCGGAAAAAAGCCCGTCACACGTATCCGCCAAGCCATCTAAATGTAACCCGCCCGTCAACACAGCCAACGCCAGCACATAACCTATCGCGCCAATATACATTCCCCCACCCGACTGACTAATCGCAAGGGAAAGTAAACCGGCCAGGCCACCAACAATCAGCCCAATCAACGGAAAATAGGGAACGCCACGCCAATATTGACTAAAATCGACGCCTTTCGCCCATTTCCCGGGGATCGGAAGCCGTGTCATAAATTGTAATGTGGCCCAAAAAAGATGCAGTTTCATTTAATCTTCACTCCAATGCCTGAAACCACCAGCCAGACTTCTTTGGCAGCTTGTGCCAGCTTTTGGTTAGCACGTCCGGCGATATCGACAAAATGGCGTGCCAGTCGGTTTTCAGGTGTGATGCCCATGCCCAACTCATTGGTCACCAAATACACAGGCATCGGACACATCAGGCTGGCCTCAATCAAGTCATCAAGCTGGTGATGGATAACCCCCTCCAATGAGGCAAAATCAAGTTCATCAGGTGATACGCCACCCGATAAGTCAAACAATAAGTTAGCAATCAGCGTGGTAACACACTCCAGTATAACGCCCTCCTGAGATTGGCGGTGCCGGCGGATCACCGCGCCTAGATTTTGATGACCTTCCCAAGTCCGCCAATGTGCCGGTCGCTGCTGCTGATGTCGCGCAATACGCGCCGCCATCTCTTCATCCGTGGCCTGTGCCGTCGCGATATACAACACCTGCCTGCACTGTCCGGCGAGCAAGCGTTCAGCGTGGGTACTCTTGCCACTGCGGGCACCACCTGTCACCACAATCATGATTTGTGCTCACGCATTAATTGATAGATCCGCGCGATATCCAGATGCTCACGCATACTGGCAGCCAGCCGATTGAACTGTTTTTCTTTGTGCCGGCGGTAATCAAAAGCGACATTTTCCAGTGGCACCCTGCCTTTTCGGATACGCAACTGATTTAATAGCGGGCGGGTAAAGGTGTTTTGATCAAACAAGCCATGCAGGTAACTGCCCATCACCAAACCATCCTGCGTAACCGCTCCATCAAACTCAATTTTTTCCTCGCCATTGCGCAAATGTATTCTGGCAAAAGGTGTGACCTGCTGACCAAGCCGGGTGGTGCCCATATGGATCTCATACCCCTCAATCGGTTGCCCGCCGCATGATTTCAGCATACCTGATAATGCCGGCGCTACTACCCCCCTGATCTGTGCGGTTTGTTTTTCGCTGGCAAATTCAGTTTCAGTATCCAATAATCCTAAACCTGCCATTTGGGTTAAGCCGGATTCCACGCCATCCACGATCTGCTTGCCTAACATTTGATAACCCCCACAGATCCCGATAATCGGCACCTTTTTCTGCCGGGCGGCGATAATGGCCTGATCAATGCCTTGAGTTTTCAGCCATGCCAAATCGCCCAATGTATTCTTGCTGCCGGGCAGAAGAATAAGATCAGCACCTTGCAGCTCAGAAGCCGAGGAGACATAACGCAAATACACATCCGGTTGAGCCGCCAGTGCATTAAAATCCGTGAAATTGGCAATATGGGGATACTGGATAACCGCAATATCCAGACACGCTTCCGTTTTTGGCTCTGGCTGATCGTATTTCCCCACCTGCAATGCCACACTGTCTTCATCTTCCAGATCAAGATCCAGCCACGGCAACACCCCCAATATCGGCACCTGTGTCAAGGCTTCGATCTGCTCGATGCCGGATTGCAATAAAGACACATCACCGCGAAACTTATTGATGATCACGCCCTTGATACGGGCTTTTTCCTCCGGTTTCAGCAAGGCCAATGTGCCGTAAATGGCGGCAAATACCCCGCCACGATCAATATCTGCCACCAGAATAACCGGAGTATCCACCAATTCGGCCATGCCCATATTGACGATATCGCGCTCACGCAAATTGATCTCTGCCGGGCTGCCGGCACCTTCTAGCACCATGATGTCCGTTTCTGCCGCCAATCCGTGATAGGCCAGCAAAATCTGCTGGCGCAATTGGGGTTTATATTCGTGATATTCCACCGCATTCATGCTGCACATCGCTTTTCCCATCACAACCACTTGGGCTTTGCGATCGCTGGTGGGTTTCAACAAGATCGGATTCATGCGCACATCCGGGGCAAGCCCCGCCGCTTCCGCCTGAAATATCTGCGCCCGCCCCATCTCTTTGCCGTCGGCGGTAATCCCGGAATTAAGCGCCATGTTCTGGGATTTAAAGGGAGTGCAACGATAACCGTCCTGAGTAAATATCCGGCAAAATCCAGCCACCAGCACACTTTTGCCGACATCCGACGCAGTTCCCTGAACCATCAGCGATAATGTCATTGCGTGTTTTCCTTTATTTTCTGGGGACGGGTGTTAAGAAGATCGGTTTTAAGAAGATCGGTTTTAAGAAAATCAGGTTTAGGCCGATCAGTTGTGCGAAGAACAGAAAAGAATTCCGCCTCTGTCTGACACAGCGGCAAACCGGCTTCACTGTGGACTTTCACCAGCCACGGCTGTGCCAATCCCGCCTGTTCAAGCCTATTTTTTTGCAGTAATACCGTCTTAGGGGAGCCGGAACTGATCATTTCGCCATTTGCCAGCACATACAAACCATCGCAGATCTGATAGATCAAATCGATATCGTGGCTGGAAATAATGATCCGTTTTCCCTCAGCCGCTATCATGCTGATCATCGCCAGCATTTGCTGGCGGCCTGCGGGATCAAGCCCGGCGGTCGGCTCATCCAGCAACAGGTAATCAAACTCCATGACCAGTGCCCCTGCAATCGCCACGCGTTTTTTCTGCCCAAAACTCAAATATTGGATCGGTTTATGGCGGAAAGCCTGAGCATCCACCCGTGTCAGCGCATCGTCGATCCGGCGCTGTATCTCCGTTTCATCAACGCCCAAGTTACGCAAACTAAAAGCCAGATCGCTGTCAATATCGGTATAAAAAATTTGCTGGTCAGGATCTTGAAACACCGTGACAACCTGCTGGCGCAGGGCCATCAGTCCTTTTTTACTGTAATCCAGCGGAGTGTTATTCCACCAGACCGCGCCTTTTTGCGGGCGCAAGATACCGGAAAGCGTCATCAATAAGGTTGACTTACCACAACCATTCGCCCCGATAATGCCGGTGACTTGATGACGGCCAAAATCCAGTGTCAAATCTTTCAAGACAGGTTCATCCTGATAACTGAAATGCAGTGCGCGAGTTGCTAACATATTTGTCCTCTCCCGGTTTTCCGGCCTTCAACGCATCTTACTCATTCATCAATGAAAATCGCCTTGATATAACTTGAGTTCCAATGCCACGCTCATTTGCTGATAACGGCTTATCACCCGTGCAAACAGCATACTGATCAACATGGCCAGTGATCGGTAACCCGTTCGCCAAGATCGATAACCAAACCGCAGTGATTGCGCATGGTGGATCGCCACGGCTTCCTCCACGAAGATAAAAATAAAGCGCCACGTCAGCAGGATCTGCTCAATCAACAACTGAGGAACACGGCAAAATTTCAGTAACGTGATCATCTGCTCAAAAGGCGTGTTCATCATGAACCAGAATGTTGCCGATAATGCGGCAAGGCTGCGCCAAAGCGTTTGGTTGGCTATCTGAACGCCCTGTGGATCAATGCCAACCCTATATTGACCGACTTGCCATCCCCACAGCAGGCTCTCCGGTTGCGGGCTTGCGGACAACACAATGGCAATCAGGCCAAACAGCAGGAATCCCACCGGGATCAACAACCATTTCAGGTAACGCAGCACACTGATCCGCAGCAGGTAACAGGTAAAAATGGCAAGCGCAATCAATAATACCACTTGCCATCGCGGAGAAAGCCCCATCGCCAAGGTCATAAACAGCAGATACAGGGCGAATTTCGCCCTGGGATCTTTGTCTCGCCAGCGGCTCTGATAACTGAGTTTATCGATTCCGGTCATGTCCGATCATGCTCTTTCCGATGACGGTGATAAAACCCAAGAATATAAAAAATCACGGCCGTCCCCAGACTTCCCTGTAAAGTAAACAACAGGCTTTCGATTTCACCACTGGCAGGTTTATACAAGGATTCAAACCACGGCGTATAATGCGGGGCAATCTCCATGATTTGAGCTTCTGCCTGACCATCTGCCCCGGCGAATTCGCCGCCGTGGTCAATAAAGAACGGGATAATGCACAACGCTGCAACGAGGGACAGTAATATCAGGGTCTTTTTCATCTTCCTCTTCCTCACTGATTAAAAACGGCCTTAAACACTGCGTGCCTGAATTAATTGTCTTTTCACCAGTTGTTCGTAGATCAGTACGGTCAGTAATCCTTCCGCCACGGCGATAGGCAGTTGGGTCAGGCAGAAAATACCCATGAATTTGAGGATCGCCGCGCCCATGCCCAATTGTGGATCAGGGAAAGCGACCCCCAACTGAATGGAAGTGACCGCATAAGTGACAATATCGGCGACAAAGGCACAGAGAAAGACGCTGACATCTTTACGGATTGCCATTTTGCCGGCGAGACGCCATGCCAAATAGCCGGCCAGTGGGCCAATCACCGCCATCGACATGCCATTGGCACCCAGCGTCGTGATCCCGCCGTGCGCCAACAACAGCGCCTGAAACAGCAGGACAATCGCACCGAGTACCGCCACAATGGAAGGGCCAAACAAAATCACCGCCAATGCCACGCCGGTCGGGTGTGAACAGCTTCCGGTCACCGAGGGGATTTTCAAGGCTGAGAGAACAAAAATAAATGCGCCACACAGTGCCAGCAGGACTTTCTGATGACTCTCTTCCTGCACAATGTGGCGTAACCTGACCAGCCCTGCCGCCAGACAAGGCAAAAAAGCCAGCCACCATGCCACCGCCCACAGGGGAGGCAAAAAACCCTCCATGACATGCATGGCGAAAACTTCCTGCGGTGCCATCAGCAAAAGCAGCCCCAAAAGCAGTGCGATAATCGCACCAGATAACGAAAATGTCGTCAGTTTCTGTTGCATAACTCACCTCGATAATTGCCAGTTTTTATTAACCCAATGTTTGTTAACTAAGATCGTTGAAAAATACGATAATTCCTGCTTCCACGCTTTTTCGCTGCCAGACAGCGTGGCAAGATCGCGCCAATATTGTTCGGTCGGCAACGTGGCATCGGCCATCATCAGGGCATGTTCCAATAGATGATGACGATGCAGCAGGTCACGTATCCGGGGAAAACGCGAATAGACTTTCATCAGGACAATGCAGTCATGATTGAGCAACGCCTGCTCTAAGACCGCTTCGGAAGCCGTACAGGAAATAACCGCCAGGGTTTGGTTTTCCATTGCCAGCGGCATCGCACTGGCGGCGGCAATGGCCGAGAATGCGCTGATCCCCGGCACGATTTCCAACCACGCAGGCAAAGCGTTCTCTTCCGCTACCAGTCGTTGCAAAAGAAAGACCCAAGTGCTGAACAGCATCGGATCGCCCAATGTGATAAACCCGACTTTCCGGCCATGCGCCACTTCTTCCCGCAAAGCCTGCGCCACTTCATCCCATACCGCTTCTTTGGCGGCGATATCGGCTTTCATTAAAAAATGGTAAGTACAAACTTCGGTTTCCGGCGAAAGGTATTCTTCGATGATGGCGTGGGCGAGGCTTTGGGTGGCTTTCTTGCCCGTTGGGGTATAGATCACATCAAGTTCAGAAAGTCTACGCGCTGCCCGCACCGTCATCAGGTCACTCGCTCCGGGGCCAACGCCCATCACATACAGTTTTCCTGCGGTTACTTTTCTGTTCATGAGGCGGCCTCCTGATCATGCAGCGCATGACTAAGGTGATCGACAAACATCTGCCGGATCATCGGGTTTTCCCCCAACCCTTGCAACCACGGGACGGCGACGATCCCCGCTTGCCCCAACTGTGATTTCCAAGAGCCTGCTTCGTTTGAAGCCATATCATGGATGGCATGATCCCCGGCCACCAGCATTAATGGCATCAGATACACTTTGCGGATCTTTTGCGCTTTTAATCCCTTGATGATCAGGGCAAGTTCAGGGTAGCTTTCGACCGCGCCGACCCGTGCCGGAAAATGGGCGTGGTTCATCAGGTGATCCAGACAGGCGTAAGCAGAAAAGGCCGGATGGGTTGTACCGTGCCCCATAAAGACGACACTTTCATTCTCTGCCAGCCGGGGAAGCTGGTGGCGCAACGCCTGCATTAATTGCAGGTAGTCATCAAAGTGGCTGAGTAACGGGGCACCCAGTACCAGCCGTTTAAAAAGAGGGCGAAATCGCTCAACTTCACGCAGTACCTTTTCATATTCATCGCCATTGATGATATGCAGGCATTGAACCGCCACATCGTGATAACCCGCGTGATAGAGTCGGCTCAGGGCGTCATGGGGAGTATCAATGTGAATGCCATCGCGCTGCCGTAATTTGTGAATGATCATGCCAGAAGTAAAGGCCCGGAACAGTTCCCTGTCCGCAAACACGGCGGCCAATTGCTGCTCACAGGCTTCAATATTGTTTTTTAGCGTTTCGGGATAACGAGTTCCGAAACTGATCACCAATAATGCCTTTTTCATTTTGCTTTTCCTTATTGGTCTGTTGGTCTGTTGGTCTGTTGGTCTGTTGGTCTGTTTACAGGCAAACATTCGCCAATAACCGCGCCATCGCTTCCAATCCATTGGCCTGCGTGATCCCCTCACCATCAAATTGATGCTTTGGGCGACAAAGCACAATGCAGGGCAGCCCAAGGGAAAGACAGGGTTCCACTTTCTCCTTGAAACCGCCTTGTTCACCGGATTCTTTGGTAATGACAACCTCCGCCTGACAAAATTGGTAAAATGCCCGATTAAAATCGGCACTGAATGGGCCTTTCAGGGCAAAAATCTGATCGACGGACAAGCCGCAGGATTCACACATCGCCAACACTTCCGCCGTCGGTAAGACACGGGCCAGCACGGTTTTGCCTTGCAGGTGAGCCAGATAATCAGCCAATTGCTTACTGCCGGTTGTCAGCAAAATACGCGTTGCCAAATCAGCGGCGATTTCACAGGCCTGCTGAACGGTTGTTACTTTATGGATCAGCGGGTGTTCAACGGCGTCAATCTCGCTGGGACGGAGATAACGGATCAGGGGAATGCCCAATTGTTGGCATGTGCTGACAATATTTTGACTCAGCCGTTCGGCATAAGGATGGGACGCATCAATCACCATTTTCGTCCCCCGCTGTTGCAGGTATCCGGCCATCTCGCCGGCGTCCATCCGACCCATCACGATTTCACCGCGAATGCCCGCTGCCTGCTGCGCCCCCGTCGGCGTCGCCACTGACAGTCCATAATCGATGCCGGCAATATCCATCATCACGCAAATCTGGCGGGCATCGCTCGTACCGCCAAAAATGTGGATTAATGGCCGTTTCATAACCTGTACCCTCTCGGTGTGATCATCAGCCCATCCCGTATATACGTTGACTGATTACCCACGATCACCAGACTACGCATATCAACACGGGAAAAATCCATGGCATCAAACGTTGTCAGCCATTTATCCTGCTGCTTGCGCCCTGCCGCTTTCACCACTCCCACCGGCGTTTCTGCCGCTTTCCACGGTGCCATTAAGGAAAACGCCCGCGCCAGATGCCCTTCCCGTCCGCGACTGCGGGGATTGTAGAAACAGACCACAAAGTCAGCTTCGGCCGCCGCCTGCACCCGCTTTTCAATCACCTCCCACGGTGTCAGCAGATCGCTCAGGCTGATATGGCAAAAATCGTGCATCAACGGGGCGCCCAGCAAAGCGGCGCAAGCTGTACTTGCTGTCACTCCCGCCACCAGCCGCACCTCCACCTTGCGTTTTTGCTGGCTGACCAATTCTAGGATCAAGCCCGCCATGCCATAAATGCCCGCATCACCGCTACAGACCATTGCCACATTTTTGCCCTGTTCGGCCAGTTCAATGGCGGTTTGACAGCGTTCAATCTCTTTGCACATGCCGGTTTTGATTATTTCTTTATCGCCGACCAGCGGTTTGACCAAATGGGTGTAGGTTTTGTAACCCACCACAATGTCGGCCACTTGCAATGCCGCAATCGCTTCCTGCGTCATCATGGCTTCACTGCCTGGCCCAATTCCAATAACCGTTAACATGGATGCCATACTCCTAATGTGATGGTGACACCCTGCTCGCGCAGGGTAGAACCCACTAAGTGCCCTTGGCTCATCAGCCAGGCCACCGGTTGGGAAACACAGCCGATGCCCAGCGTTTTTCGGACAAATTCAGAGGCCGGAAAAGCCTGTTCACACCGGGCGAGCTGCTTAACTGAGAAGATTTGGAATGGAATTTGACGCTCTTCGGTCAACTGGATTAACGCCGGCTCTGCTTTTTTCAATTCCACACTGCCGATGGCTTTCAGCGCCAACGGTTCAAAGTTGTTCTCCGCCAGATGGCGATCCAGTAATTTTGCCAGCCGTTCAGCGTCTACCCCGCGTCGGCAGCCTATTCCGGCAACGAGACGGCGAGGGATTAATTTAAACGTGGGAATGGCTAATGCCAGATCCGTTCGCTCATAACTGACGCAGACCAGCGCATCCAGTTCAGGCCGATCTTCCAGGGCATCAACCGGAATAAACCCGCGAGTGTCGTAGCGATCTTTTTCATCGCTCAGGTCAGGATGCCACCAAATTCCCACCCGCTTGCCATTGACCAGCATTTGATTGACGGTTTTGACGCTGGCGCGAAAATCCGCCATCTCTCCGTCAATTTGTCGGGACAACAGATCGAGGGCAGCAACTTGGTTCACATCGGTTGCCGTAGTGATCACCGCCTGTCCATCGAGAATATCGGCGATCTGCTGTGCCAGCTTATTTGCACCGCCCAGATGCCCCGACAGTAAGCTGATGGCAAACTGCCCTTTTTCATCCACCACCACCACGGCCGGATCGGTCATTTTGTCCTTGAGCAGCGGAGCAATAACCCGAATGGCGATCCCGGTTGCACCAATCATGATCAACGCACGGTATTGCGTGAATAGCTTGCGTACCGTATTGGCAAAACTGCCTTCAAACGCCATAAATCCGCTCTCTACCCGTTCAGGGGAAGTGAAACAATCCATTGCCAAATGCGATTGCAAACGACGCGCCAATGCCATGCCCCCTGCGGTCAGGCAGAACAAGGCAAATTCTTTTTTATGCGCCACTGTTTTATTCGCTGCGGTTTTGTTCAGCACCGTTTTATGCAGCATGGCGCGGGTGATTTTGTCAGGCGCTACGGTATTCATGACTGAACCCCGCATCGTACAGTTTCGAGTAGTGATACTCTTCCCCAAGAAAAGCCCCCACCAGAATCAAGGCGGTTTTACGGATGCCGGCACTGCGCACCTGTTCGGCAATCGTCTCCAATGTCCCGCGCACAATCTGGCAATCCGGCCATGTTGCCTTGTAAACCACGGCAACTGGTGTGGTTTGCGCATATCCCCCCTGAATCAACCGCGTGACGACTCCCGCCATGTTCTGTACCGAAAGGAAAATCGCCATTGACGTTTGGTGCGCTGCAAAAGCTTCCAGCGTTTCCCGTGGCGGCATCGGTGTCCGGCCTTCCATGCGGGTGATAATCAAACTTTGCGCGATTTCCGGTACGGTGTATTCCACCCCCAACTGCGCTGCCGCGCCAAGAAACGAACTCACGCCGGGCACAGAGACAAAACCAATCGCGTGATTTGCCAGCGTTTCAGCCTGTTCACGGATCGAACCGAACAGGGATAAATCACCGGTTTGCAGACGAACCACCAACTTGCCCGCCTGCACGCCATTGACCATCAAGGCCGTGATTTCCGCCAATGTCAGCCCCGCGCTGTCATGGCATTCGGCGTCGGTGCGACAATACGCCAGTAACTCCCGATTAATCAGTGAACCGGCATAAATCACCACTTGCGCCTGTCGTAACAATTGATAGCCTTTCAGGGTAATCAGGTGCTTATCCCCCGGCCCCGCCCCCACAAACCAGACTTTTCCCGGATCAAAACGGACGTTATCCATCTGCTCAGCATCAATAAGTTCAGACATCATCCTGCTCCTCTTGCCAATGTTTCTCTTGTTCAGCCCCTGTCTGGCAGGACAGCAAATAAGTGGGATTATTGGGTTTGAAATAATGCCCCTGCCCTAAAGCGGTCAGTTCGCTTACCTGAATTTCCCGCCCATCAAGCGCGGTGACCCGACAGGATTTCAGGTGCGCCAACGCTTGCATCAGGTTTTCCAGCAGGATAAACGTCATCACCAATCGCCCACCTGAATTCAGGTGCGCCAGCGCCCAATCAATGAGTGCGGCCAGATGCCCGCCGCTTCCGCCGATGAAAATCGCATCCGCGCAGTTATCCAATGGCACCGGGGCAACCCCGGGCCGGATGCGCACCCGATGGCAGCCAAAATGGCGGACGTTCTCAGCCAGCAGCAACAGCGCCTCAGGTTTGCGTTCAATGGCAAGGATATTCAGGGCGGGATAACGCAATGCCGCCTCAATACTGACGCTGCCCGTTCCCGCGCCAACGTCGATAAAATGGCCGGCGTTTTCCAGTTCCAACCGTTGCAACGCCAGCGCCCTGACCCCTTCTTTGGTCATCGGGATACGATGACCACGTAAAAACAGTTCATCTTTCATGGAAGATCCCCCTGCAAGATCAGCACGACATTCAGTCCATAATGGATGTCGCCACGTTGCGCGACCTGTTCCGCGTTTAAACAGATAATTTGCTCACGGGGCTGAGATAAATTTTCACCAATCACCATGCGACGCTGCTGCCCGCGCGCCAGAATTTCTTGCGCAATCTGGCAGGGGCCAATGACCTCATCTGTGACCATGCCGATTTTTTCGTGTTGCAGTAGCCAGTCAAAATCGGGTCTGCGCCCGTGGCTGCTGGTGAGGTAGATGTCGTTCATATCCAGCAAAATCCGGGCGCACAAATATTGGATCGCGCTGATGCCCGAAATGATGCGGATATGTTTTCCGCCGGCCTGTCGTCCGGCAAAATGTTCAGAAATTCGCTTGCCAATGCCATAAAAGAGGGGATCGCCCGAAGCCAGCACGACAATTTGCCGCTGCTGATTTTGTTCAAGCCACTGCATTAATTCCGCCATATCCGCATTCAGGCCACGGGTTTCCCCCCTGAAATGGGGGAATTCGGCAAGATGGCGCTTGCCGCCCACCAACACTTCCGCCTGTCTGACCGCCTCCCGCGCCGCCCGCGTTTGGTGTACAGCGGCACCGGGGCCAATGCCCACAACGGTGATCATCGGCAACCCCCCATAAAATCCTGCACAATCTCATCCACAGGCCGGTTGCAGCCCAACACTTGGTTATCAAAGGAGAATAAAATGGCGTCACACTGCGGTTTGTTTCTGGCGAAACGCAGCATTTGGTCGATCCGCCCGCAGATTTTGCGGGCAATTTGTGGATACACCGCCTGCCAGCCCTGTTCTGTAATCAATTCAATGGCCGCTTCGGTGGTATCACAGTGATCCACCGCCTGAATCAGTTCGAAAGGGGCTCCGAGCAAGGCCAGATTGGCCATCAGCGTTTCCATGCGGCCATCCGCAATATGGCTGTGGGTATGAAAAATACCGGCGGCGATTTTCACCAATTTGCCAACATGCCCGACCAGCACCACATGGCGGAACTCCAGGCGCACCGCTTCCTGCAACATATAACCGACAAAGTTGCTCATCGTGACGACACGGTCCGCCTCAATGCCTAACTGCCGGCTGACAAAACGTTCACCGTGATTGCCCGGCACAAAAATAATGCGATCCAGCCCGCTGGCACGCTTGGCTTCCAGTTCAAGTGCCAGAGAACGCTTCCAGCTCTCTTCCGACATCGGCGTCACAATGCCGGTCGTGCCAATAATCGAAATGCCGCCCTTAATCCCCAACCTGTCGTTATAGGTTTGCTTCGCCCGCTCCTCGCCTTCCGGGGCAAAAATCACGATATCCGCCCCGCGATGCGGGCCAATGACCTCCCGCACGGTTTCTTCAATGGTATGGCGCGGCGTTTTATTGATGGCTGCCCAGCCGATGGGTAAACCCACCCCCACCCGCGTTACCCGGCCAATCCCTTCACCGCCATCCAGTGTGATCACGCCGCTGTCATTCAGGCAGACACGGGCAAAAATCAACATCCCGTGGGTGGCATCCACATCATCGCCACCTTCTTTGCGGATAGCCGCCACCGCCTGCTGCCCTTCAATCAACGGTTGTTCGACAGACAAAACCAAGGTGACACCGGAAGGCGTGACAATCGAAACCTGATGAATAATCTGCTGGCGCAAGATCATTAACGCAGCAACTTTAGCCGCAGCCGTGGCACAAGATCCGGTGGTGTAGCCCTTGCGATATTGCTTTCCCCTGTGCCAAACCGTTCCTAGGCCATCGGCTAATTGATCACGGATTTCACTCATGTTGCACCTCCGGCATTCGATACAGAATGGCGTTGATAATGGCCGCGGCAATATTGCTGCCGCCCTTGCGCCCTCTTGCGGCAATGCAATTTAAGCCACTGTTGATCAGCGCCTGCTTTGATTCTTCTGCCCCCACAAACCCGACGGGCACCCCCACAACGGCAATCGGTGTCACTGGGTGCTCCAGCAAACGAAACAGCGCAGTCGGGGCGTTGCCAAAGACAAAAATTTTCTCCCCTGCTTCTTGCAGGGCCAGATCAACCGCAGCCATTGAACGTGTGATCGGTTGTGCTTTTGCCCCCTGAACGGCGCGGGGATCACTGACATAACAACGGCATTCACTGCCGTACTGAGCCAGACGGGTTTTATTGATGCCGGACAGCGCCATTGTCGTGTCGGTATATAACGTCGCGCCACGCAGGATGCCTTCGCGTATGCGCTGCAAAACCGCCGGGGAAAAATAGAGAATATCCAGCCAATCAAAATCCGCCGTGGTGTGGATCACCCGTTTGATCACCGCTTCTTGATCCGCATCCACAAAACGATAATCAGGACGCGATGCGGAAATCAGCCGGCTGATAATGTCAAAGCTATTTCTTTCAATTTGTTGGGGTTGTTGGATGTAATGACGCATGCTGTTTCCTCCTTATACCGTCACACTGACTAAGCTATGCAGGAGTGCAAACAGCAGGAGCGCCATCACGGAGGCCACCTTCATCACCTGAACAGCCTGTGGAATATCGTCAGGTGTGACTTCGCGCCTTGCATCCCCCAGCCACGGCTTTTCGACCTGCTGATTAAAATAGACATTCGGCCCGCCCAGACGGATGCCCAATGCGCCCGCCACGGTGGCTTCCGGCCAGCCACTATTGGGGCTACGGTGTTGATAACGATCACGCCAGCCAATGCGCAGCGCCTGCCGGAAGTCCAATCCCTGCCATTTCGCGGCCATTGCCAGCAGGAGCCAGCCCAAACGCGCGGGCAGCCAATTCGCCACATCATCCATGCGCGCTGAAAACATCCCCAGCGCCCGATAACGGGGTGTTTTATACCCCACCATTGAATCGAGGGTATTGATTGCCTTATAGGTCATGGCGAGTGGCGCGCCGCCCAGCATTAAGAAAAACAAGGGGGCAATCACCCCATCCACGCTGTTTTCGGCGACGGTTTCAATCGCAGCCCGGCTGATGTGTGGCGGCGGCAATTGAGCGGTGTCCCGCCCGACAATATCGGCAAGCTGTTTACGGCTGGCGTCCAGATCCCCCTGTCGCAATGCCTGATAAACAGCATTTGCCGCCTCGCCCAGACTACGCCCTGCCAATACGGTATAAATCAGCCACATTTCCACCAGACACCCCAACCAGAACGCCATACCGTAGGCCAATTGCAAAACCCAATAGCTCGCCAGCCAGACGCTGCCCACGACCACCAGCCACAGCAGTGCGCCCCCCCATTTCAAGCCGGTTTCGGTTTGGCAAACCCGGCGGATAAGCCGCTCAACCTGATTGATGAGTTGCCCTATCCAGCGCACGGGATGCGGCCAATGAGGAGGATCACCCCATTTCATATCCAGCATAAAAGCGCCAAACCACAGTAAAACTGTCATAACTGCCTCCGTGCCAGCATCAGCCAGCGATGGAGCAAACCGGGACGTTGGGCAAAATGAATATGCAGATAACCCGCCAGCGTATTGCCATTCTGGTAACCGCCCAGCCAGCTTTCCTGCACTTTGCCTACGGTTTCTTGTGATACGGTTCCTTGTGATACGGTTCCTTGTGATAACGGAATATCACGCCGCTTGACACACTGGAATACGGGCGGCTGGGTCGTGATGAAATCCGAGTAGTGGAATTCATGCCCGCGCAGCGTTTCCCCTTTGGCAACCAGAGGCGTATCACAGATTGCCGTCGCTTCGCAGTAACCAAAGCGTTGCAGGTGTTCCCCCATCCGGCTTTCGCCGGCAATCAGCCCCACCATGTGATGCCGCACGCCGTCTGCATCGATCAGGCTATCGCCGAGATACATCAATCCCCCGCATTCTGCATAAATGGGGATACCGGTTTGATGCGCCTGACGTAAGGCCGCCCGCATGGCGTTATTGGCTGATAAAGTTTGGGCATAAATTTCAGGGTATCCGCCGCCCAGATAGATCATCTGGCATACCGGCAATTGGTGATCATGCAGGGGACTGAAACGTTTGATCGTCACGCCGGCTTTTTCCAATAACAGCAGGTTAGCGGGATAATAGAAGTGGAATGCCTCATCTTCTGCCAGCGCCAATGTCAAACCTTGCCCCATCGTGGGATCAATCAGGGAGTCGATATTGCCGTTTGGCAAAGAAGATAATTGTGTTAATGCCAGCAACTGATCTAAATCTACCGAGGCGGCCATTTGTTGAGCCAGGCGCGACCAGCGTTCATCATCATATTGGCGCTTGCGTTCCTGCGCAGAGATCAATCCGAGGTGACGGGAAGGCAGCGCGATATCCGGCATCACAGGAATTCGCCCCAACACAGGAATAGCGCAGTAACGCTCAATCGCCTGTTTCAATAACTGAAAATGGCTCTCCCGGTTGACGCGATTTATCAGCACACCTGCGATATTGACAGCCGGATCAAATTGCTGAAATCCCATGACTGTTGCAGCAATCGAGGTCGAAACCGCCTTGCCATCCACCACTAAAACCACCGGACAGCCAAGCTGCTTTGCCATCGCCGCACTACTGCAATAGCCGGGATCAGTGCCGTAGCCATCATACAGCCCCATCACCCCTTCAATCACCGCAACATCTTGATCCTGAATGGCCCAGTTAAACAAGCCATTCAGGATGGGAACGGGGAGCATAAAAGCATCAAGATTGTGCGAAGCGACGCCCGTCACGGCACGATGCCAGCCGCCATCCAGATAATCAGGCCCGATTTTGAACGGCTGTACCCGCAGTGAACGGTTCATCAAGGCTCGCATGATGCCCAGCGCCACGGTTGTCTTACCACATCCGCTGCCTGTTCCTGCAATAACAAACGCATATTTCTGCTGCATGTGCTTCCCCCAAAACATTGACATCCTGTATTGGTGTTAAAATCGGGATTCATTTTTTGCCTGCTTTAATATTAAAAGCTGAAACCTGCATTCTCATTCATTGATATTTATCAAATAAAAGGCTGTTAATGTATTTTTGCCGCAACAATTAATATTCCATGAGCTAAATAAATATCAACAATCTCTTTATTCCCCGATAGATAAGCTACATCATGAAAAATCATTATCACGAAATTAATTTCATATAAAAATAAAACAGGGAAATAAACTCACTTTCAAAATACAGATTTTTCATCTTTATAAAAACACCCTTTATTATTTTTGTGATCTTGTTCATGATTATTATTTTTAATAATCATTTTTATGTCAAAGAAAATAAAATTTAATATACAACCACAAAAAAAGCGATCAAGAAAACCAAGCAACAAATTGAATTTAAACAATTTATTATTAACCACAAAGATAAGCGATAACCCTGCAAATCATTAATGCAATGAAATAACTTTCATATGAATAAGCCTTTTTAATAGACAACCAAGGTCACCCTGAAAATAATTCACACTTAAAAATCAGAATATTGATATAAATCAAATTCACTTATCCCATCTTGAAGTCATAATTATCAAAAAATTAAAACTGATATTGCATCATTCATAAGAACAAGAAAGAAATTATCAGAAAAGCCATAAAACAGAAGCATAAAAACCCGTTTATATAAAATAGAATCTCACCGCCGTGAAAATATATTGACGTCTGTTCATTTATTTATATTTTAGGCCCATAGAGGTAATTCCAATGAATAAAGGCAATGTGTGGTTAGTGGGTGCCG
>NZ_JAQRFK010000033.1 GCF_028598745.1 Xenorhabdus sp. IM139775 | reverse complement strand
CCTCTGGCATACAAAGCCAGTATCTGGTCATCCATGCCGGTGATCCGCGTTTGGTTTTTCCTGACGATTTGGGGGTCAAACGTGCTTTCACGATCACGGGGAATTTGCAGCGCTAATTCGCCGTCTTAGGTCAACAAGGTTTTAGAGGAGTAGCCATTACGGGTATTGGAGCCTGATTTCAGTTGGTGTTTTTCATGCCCCAGATGAGCGGTCAGTTCTGCCTTAAGAGCCGCTTCAACGGTCAATTTTTTAAGGAAACGGGAAAGCTGGCTCAGATCTTCGGGAGTCTTAAGATTTTTAGCCAGCTCAGTAGCCAGAACTTGCAACTGTTTTTCGTCCATCTTTTCACCTGTTTTAGTTGATAAATTAAACATACCAAAAACAGGCAATTACACAAATTCAGATACAGGGTCTTCGATCATCGTGGTATATTCCGACTACAATTTCTAAGCGAGAAACTCACTAATTCCCAAAAACGGAACCCCCGTCTAAGTCAGCTCCATACCTCGATCGTAAATGTTTTCTTGCCTATAGCTGAAAAGCATCAAATTCCACTGAGTAAAATACGTGTTATTCACGAAGATTCAGCTAGGCAACACATCGTCCACACCCTTGCTTCTAAGGAAATACCTGAAAATATCAAACAACGGATGGTGACGAAAACTCTTGCTGATAGTAAGCCACTTACATCAGAGATTTCTTACGAAGAACCCACCCAGAAACTCACCTGTGCTGCAATTACAAAGGAATATTTTGAGAGATCCGTATGTGATAACCAAAACCCGGATGCCCTATCTTACAAACGATTACGGAAACGCGTCCAGCAATAGTCACGCATTTGGTTGGAAAGCGATGGAATCTGTTGATAATGCAAGAAAAGTTATTTCAACATCGATAAATGCGGGCAGCTATTCCGATATCATATTCACATCCGGTTCTACTGAGTCGATTAATCTTGCAATTGCCGGCCTTCAACATCAAGGAAAAAAGAGGCATGTCATTACATCAATGATTGAACATAAGGCGGTTCTTGATTGCTGTGCCAGACTTGAGTCAATGGGAACGGAGGTAACCTATTTGCCACCGCAAAGTGATGGTGTTGTATCTCCAGCTGCAATACTTAATGCATTGAGAGATGATACCTATCTTGTCTCAATCATGGCAGCTAACAACGAAATTGGCTCAATACAAAAAATTGAAGAGATAGGTGCGATTTGCAAGGAACATGATATTCCTTTCCATACAGATGCCACACAAGCTCTCGGTAAAATAGAGTTTGATGTACAGCGCATGAACATTAGCCTTGCTTCATTTTCCGCACACAAAATATATGGGCCGAAGGGTGTTGGTGCACTTTATATTAATTCACGTAATAGGCAGATAATCCTCTCTCCTTTAATCGTCGGGGGTGGACATGAGAGAGGCTTACGTTCAGGAACACTTAATGTTCCTGGAATTATCGGATTTGGCAGCGCCGTCGAATTGTCTGTTAAAAATTTGGCTACTGAGTCGACGAGGCTACGTTATTTACGGGATTTGCTTCGACAGCACATTATTGAGAATGTACCTGATGTTCGCATGAATAGCCATCTGACCGAATGTCTGCCAGGGTTGTTAAATGTATCCTTTGATGGAGTAGATGCTGATTCACTTTTGTTGGAGCTTTCGGAGGTTGCTTTGTCCTCTGGATCTGCGTGTACTTCTGCTAACAGAGCACCATCACATGTTCTGAAAGCAATAGGGGTTAGCGATGAGCAAGCTCAAGCCAGTTTGCGCTTTGGGTTAGGCCGATTTAATAATGAGGATGAAATTCGGTATGTTTGTCTCCGCCTAGAAGAAGCAGTAAAGAAACTAAGGTCGATGGCACCAAAATCATTCGTTCCCCCGATAACAATGAAGACGGAGTTTTAATTATGCGAACAACGCTGGCCCTGTTCCTCCTATTCGGAACTCTGTTCACTGCGGGTGGATATGGTGCCACCTTTCTTATTTCCGAGTATTTTCGAGCACAAGGGGGGAGTGACATTGATACAGGAACGACCCTTAGCGTAGCTTTGGTCGGCACCTTAATTGGTGTTCCTTTGGTTGGCTGGTTCGCCGGGCAGTTGGAAGCATCGCGTCTTGCAGCTTTCGCAGCGGTGTTGATGTCTTGTGGTTATTTTCTTTTCGGTGGCTTTAGCGGTGAACTGAGCTACATTCAGAATATTGCTGCGCTTTTGATTGGACTAGGTTGGGGAATGTTTTATATCAGTGGCCCCATGGCATTGTCGGAACGTGTCACTGACGCAGATAGAGGACACTGGTTTACCCGTTTCAGTGCATTTCAAATGGCAGGGATTTGTGGTAGTCCCATTCTCCTCACTATAGCGGTTGCACAAGGAGGGTTTTCGATTCAAGCAACGTTTCTTCTTGTTGGAATTATTGGCATTCTCGCCTCACTGCTTCTGACAGTATTTGGGATCAAGGTTCCACTTGAAAAACGGGAGTTATCACTGCGTCCTTGGGTGAAAAAAATCGCGAAGATTGCTGTAAGTAGCGCGATCCGTCCGATTGTGATGGTGGGGTTAGGAGGCTGTGTATTCTCTGGAATGATGTCATTCCAGAGTTCGCTTGTCGAAGGGACTAGCGCAAATGCAAGTACATTCTTTGCTGTACATGCAGTGACTGTGGTCGTGTCGCGTATTTTGTTAGCTCGATATCTCTCGACGGTATCCCGTATTCCACTAATCATTACGTTGATGTCATGCCTCATCATTGGCATTTTGTTTTTGCTAGGTATATCGATTCATCCAGTATTCCAGGTTGTCGCAGCTATGTTGACGGGAATAGGGTATGGATTAGTGTATCCCGTCATTCAAACATGGGCTGTAAATGATTCCCCTCTTGAGGATCGTCATGCTGCTCTCACTTGGTTCGTTATCGCTTATTTTGCGGGTATATTTGGATTTCCGCTGATAGGTGGATGGATATTGGTCGACGCAGGAAAGACTTTGTTTATCCTAACCCTGGCTGTAATTGCCTTTATTGAACTAGTTGTTGCTTTCTTGAGGATGAGGGATTTTGGCTACATTAAAGGCTGGTCTAAGGGAGGATGAAATAATCCCAAGGTAATTTTCATACCACGATAGTTTCATGTAATAAAAAAATGACTTTGTTGCGAGTGATTGATCTCTACAACGGAGTCATTCCTTCCCTATTTCTTTACCGCAAGCTGATACGCCTTAGTATCACATTTCTGCGTTTCCGGGCACTGCTTGCAGCCTCCGCTGAGGCAGGAGGAAGTATCCACTTCCTCCAGTTTACCCATAATGACAAGCTGCTTGAGCATGGCTTCCACCATCGGCAGCGGTGCTGAAAACTGATGGCTCAATGACCTCGCATCAGAACGTCCATTGAGGGCAATCGCATCCCTGACTTTCAGCAGGTTAATCATTTATGGTTCCTCATGGCTTCGGCTAGTGACAGCTATCGTTTGAGCATTCGCAGCTACGGTCAGCCGCGTTGTTAAACGTGACGCTGACCCGGCTGCGGGCGCGGCGTAAGCCAATAATTATCAGAATGTTAAACAGGATCACGGCGACAATGGTGATTAAGCTACTTTGTGGGTGAGCTGAAAACGTGGTCACTTGATAAAACAGCGCTGACAGAGAATAAGCGACGTTCAATCCCCACAGAATGGAGAATGTCATCCAGCCACGGCTGGTTTCACGGGCAATGGCACCCATCACAGAAACACAAGGCACATACAGCAGGACGAAAATCAGGTAACTGTAAGCGGAAATGGCAGAGCCAAATTTGGCGCTCATCGTTCCCATCGAACTGCGATCCATATTGCCGTCACCTTTGCTGGCTTCAATCGGGTTAGAAAGTGCACTCAAGGTAAAGGTGCCTTTCAGGCTGTCCCAAGTTTCTGCGACCGCATCTTTGAGTTGATCCAGTAGATTGAACTCATCCGGGTTAAATGACCCTTGCGTAATGTTTTCGGCGGTATAGAGGGTATTGAGGGTGCCCACCACCACTTCTTTTGCCATCGCGCCGGTAATCAGCCCGACGGTTGCCTGCCAGTTATCGGGATGCACACCAATGGGTTGCAATACCGGTGTGAGCACTTTACTGACGGAAGCCAGCGCCGATTCGTTGATATTATCCACCGTCTTACCGGAGAAAGAGAAACTGTTCAGGGCGCCAATCAACATGCTTGCCGCGACAATCACTTTACCCGCACGTATCACAAAACCTTTCAGCCGCTGCCATGTCTGGAGCAGCAGGGTTTTGGCATGGGGAACGTGATAGACCGGCAGTTCCATGACAAACGGCGAGGCTTCACCACGCATCAGGGTGTATTTGAGCAGCAGCCCTGTCAGGATGGCGATGACAATCCCCAATATATACAGGGAGAAAACGATGCTTGCGCCATCTTTGCCGAAGAAAGCCGCAGCAAAGACGGCAAAGATCGCCAACCTTGCCCCGCAGGACATAAACGGTGCCATCATAATGGTAATCAGGCGTTCACGAGGGGCATCCAGTGTCCTTGACCCCATCACGGCAGGGACGTTACAACCAAAGCCAACAATCAAAGGCACAAAAGATTTACCCGGCAATCCGATTGCCTGCATCAGCCTGTCCATGACAAATGCCGCTCTCGCCATGTAACCGGAGTCTTCCAGAAAGGAGAGGAACAGGTACATCATGCCAATTTGGGGAACCAGCGGCAGTACCGTATTAATGCCGCCGCCAATGCCTTGGGCAAGGAATACCGTCAGCCAATTCGGGAAATGGAGGGTATAGCCGAGCCATTGCATGCCATCGATGAAAATAGCGGCGGAAGCGACGTCAAAGATAGGCTGCAAGGCGCCACCAATATTGATGGCCAGCACGAACATCAGGTACATGACAAACAGGAAGACAGGCAGGCCCAACCAGCGGTTCAGGACAACGGTATCTAGCACTTGGGTCAGTTTGTTGGGTATGGCTGTGCAGGTATCAATGACCGCCAGACAAATTTCACTGATGGTTTGATAGCGTGAACCTGCAATGGCGAGGTCAGTCTCTTCAATATGTTGTTTTTTCAGGCGTTCTTGGCTTTCTGTCAGTTGGGTGTGCGTCAGTCCGGCGACTTCACGGCCGTAAATATCCCCTTCCAGGACTTGCAAAGCCAGCCAGCGGCGCTGTTGTGGCGCGAATTTCTCTGTGATCTGGTCGGAAAGGAGAGAAATCTCCTGCAATAACGTCTCAGGATAAACAACCTGTATCGGATGCGTCTGTTGTGGATAATTATCGATGGTTTTTTTCAGTGCATCTATTCCTGTGGCACGGGTGGAAACCAGCGGGATAACCGGACAGCCGAGGCATTTTTCCAGTGCGGGAATATCAATGTTGATACGTTGATTTTGGGCAATATCCAGCATATTCAGTGCAATAATGCAGGGAATGCCCAGTTCAATTAATTGCAGTGAGAGATAAAGATTACGCTCCAGATTCGACGCATCAACAACATTGATTAACATATCCGCTTCACCACTGAGAATATAGTGGCAGGCAATCTGTTCATCAATGGAAGTTTGCTCAGAAATAGTGGTGAGAGAATACGTTCCGGGCAGGTCGACAAGATCGACCTGATGGTCATGGGTGGTAAAGTGGCCGGTTTTGCGTTCTACCGTAACGCCAGCCCAATTCCCCACTCGTTGGCGGGAGCCAGTGAGCTGATTAAAAAGCGTTGTTTTGCCGGCATTGGGATTACCAATCAGGCCAATGGTTAATTGTTTCATCATACTTTCTGCCAATCAGGAAAGCGAATTTCGTACTTAGTGATACTTTAGTACTCTGGTTATAAAGCGTCTGAACAACCTCAATTAATTGAAGGCCTTATTAGTTCAGATCTTCATGCAACATAAGAAATGCCAGATCTTGTTTACGAAGAGTCAGGTTGACTCTGCGTGTTTCGATTTGTATTGGATCGCCCAATGGGGCGAAGCGAATAACCTGAAATGTTGAGCCTGGTAACATACCCAGTGACAATAATTTTTGTCGGTAAGCCGGGCTAATCTCTGGAGAAAATCCCAGAATTTTGTATCTGCGTTCTGGAATAAGAACCATATAAATCTCCATTCTAAGTGAAAAAATAAGTGATTATAAGAATTATTATCCTCAATAAAGGGAGAACCACAAGAAAAAAGTAAGGTAATTTTTCTGAATTCTGATTGCTAATGATAATAATACGCAACTGCGATGTCAGCTATTTATACCGGATAATAAGGGAATGAATTGATATTAATCAAATTAATGGCGATTTTATTGAAAATAACTCACTATCAAGACGGATGAATATTCGGAGAAATTTTTTATTTATAAGTTCTATTAATAAACATGGCTTATTGATTTTTATTTTTTCATTAATTTAACCAATGACTGATCGGTTTATATTCGTTTTTTGTATTAGGATGTTATTAATGGGTTATATTATGCAGTAACTGCCTATTATAACGTGTTTTATTGTGGAAGATTGAAATGAGCTATAATAAAAACATGCAGATGTTATCACTTATTCAAATTTATAACGTCAGCAATAAATAGAAATATCATGATGAAAATCATCGCTTTTTTATCTTTCCCGAACGGGTGTCATTGGCCCGTTCGGGAAATCATTTAATCAGCTAACCTTGTTGGTAAATTAACGTTTTTTACCAAAGGCAGCAGCCAATGCGTCACTCATGGCGCTGTTGGCTAAAGATGCAGAACCTGAACGCGAAGTTTGGCGGTTCCTGCCATTACCATTGCGGTTATTGCGGCCTTGGTCATTTTGACGATTGTCACCTTGGGAGCCACGGCGTGCCTGTGTTTCACCCGGTTGCTCATCAAGGCGCATGGTCAGTGCAATCCGCTTGCGGTTGAGATCCACATCCATCACCTTCACTTTCACGATATCGCCTGTTTTGACGATGGTATGTGGATTTTCCACAAAGCGATCGGAGAGGGAGGAGATATGAACCAGACCATCCTGATGGACACCGATATCCACAAATGCACCGAAATTGGTGACGTTAGTGACAGTTCCTTCCAGAATCATGCCCGTTTGCAGGTCGTTCATGGTTTCAACGCCATCGGCAAATGTGGCTGTTTTGAATTCAGGACGTGGATCGCGCCCCGGTTTTTCCAGCTCTTTCAGAATGTCAGTAATGGTTGGAATACCGAATTTTTCTGTCGTGAAATCCTGAGCGTTCAAATGACGCAGATTAGCCGTATTGCCCATCAGTTCAGGCAGGGTCTGCTCGGTTGTTGCCAAGATCTTCTCAACCACGGGATAGGCTTCCGGGTGAACGGTCGAAGCGTCCAGCGGGTTATCACCCTGATTGATACGCAGGAAGCCCGCACATTGCAGGAAGGCTTTGGGTCCCAGGCGGCTAACTTTCAAGAGTTGATTACGGTTGCCGAAACGACCGTTTTCATCGCGCCAGTTAACGATATTTTGGGCGACAGCGCGAGTCAGGCCAGCAACGCGAGTCAGCAAGGCGACCGACGCGGTATTCAGGTCAACGCCGACGCCGTTAACGCAGTCTTCAACGACGTTATCCAGTTTTTTGGCAAGCTGAGTCTGGCTGACATCATGCTGGTATTGACCAACACCGATGGATTTAGGTTCGATTTTCACCAGTTCAGCCAGCGGATCTTGCAGGCGGCGGGCGATGGAAACCGCGCCACGCAGGGAAACATCCAGACCCGGGAATTCTTGCGCGGCCAATTCAGACGCCGAGTAGACGGAGGCACCCGCTTCGCTGACAACCACTTTCTGGGCGGTGACGTCAGGATACTGTTTCTGAACGTTGGCAAAGAAACGCTCGGTTTCACGGGATGCGGTGCCATTGCCAATCGCAACCAGTTCCACTTGATGTTTGGTGCACAGGGCTGCGACGATTGCCGCTGCTTTATTTTCCTGTCCGGTGTGCGGGTAAATGGTATCGGTAGCAATCAGTTTGCCCGTTGCGTCAACAACGGCGACTTTCACTCCTGTACGCAGGCCCGGGTCAAGACCCATTGTTGAGCGCATTCCCGCAGGTGCCGCCATCAGCAGGTCATTCAGGTTACGGGCGAAAACATTGATGGCCTCGTCTTCGGCTTTTTCGCGCAGTGTGCCCATCAGCTCGGTTTCCAGATGCAGCAGCACTTTGATGCGCCATGTCCAGTTCACCACGGTTTTGCGCCAATTGTCAGCCGGTGCATTATTCAGGCGCAGGTTAAGGTGATCGGTAATAATCTGTTCACAATGGCTCTCTTTGGGGGCTTCCTCACATTGCGGATCAGCATTTAAAGAGAGTTGCAGGATGCCTTCATTGCGTCCGCGGAACATGGCAAGGGCACGGTGGGAAGGCACAGTAGCGATGGCTTCGTGGTGATCGAAATAATCGCTGAATTTCGCCCCCCCTTCCTCTTTACCCTCAACAACTTTGGCGACCAGATGGGCATTTTTCCACAGGTATTCACGAACTTTCGCCAACAGAGTCGCATCTTCGGCGAAACGCTCCATCAGGATATAACGTGCGCCATCCAATGCCGCCTTGGTATCAGCAACACCTTTGTCAGCATCAACATAAGCGGCCGCCGCCAGTTCGGGTTGTTGCTGCGGATCTTGCCAGAGCAGATCAGCCAGCGGTGCCAAACCGGCCTCAATCGCCGTTTGCCCGCGGGTACGGCGTTTAGGCTTATAGGGCAGGTACAGGTCTTCCAACTCGGTCTTGTTCAACGTCGTGTTAATCGCTTCTGCAAGCTCCGCAGTTAATTTGCCCTGTTCCTCAATCGATTTCAGGATAGTTTGACGGCGGTTGGATAGTTCGCGCAGATAGCCGAGACGGCTTTCCAGTTGGCGAAGCTGTGTATCATCCAGACCACCGGTGGCCTCTTTACGGTAACGGGCGATAAAGGGAACCGTATTTCCCTCATCGAGCAGGGTAATGGCTGCTTGGACTTGCTGTGGCTGAGCCTGTAGCTCACCGGCAATGATTCGACTTAAAGATTCATTCATGGTCTGTTTTCTTCAACTTTCTTCAACTTTCTTAGCGTCTGTAGATGTCCTGAGACACCATCAGGCAGAGCCGGATAAGGTCAAATTTTATCTGAGACAGTATCGGCATGGTTCAAACTGGCTCCATTTATACGTGCTGAGCGCGATAATTTCCAGTTTAGCGCGATATTTCGGTCATGTTGCGACAAAATTCCGCGAATATCTTCTGGATTGAGATGGGGTTGATGAGAGTTGATGAGATATGAGAATTGATGAGATATAGTACTTCGCCATTAATCATCTTTTCTCAAGTGAGTTTTTTCATGGGCAGGAGTCACTATATTACCCGCGAAGGTTGGCATGCGCTTGATCAGGAATTGAAATATCTCTGGAAAGTTGAGCGTCCTAAAGTCACTCAAGCGGTATCAGATGCTGCTGCATTAGGGGATCGTTCAGAGAACGCAGAGTACATTTATGGTAAAAAAAGATTAAGGGAAATTGACCGTCGTGTACGCTTTTTGTCCAAACGCTTGGATGTGCTGCAAATTGTTGATCCTGACCCGCGACAAGAAGGGAAAGTTTTTTTTGGCGCATGGGTAAAAGTTGAAAATGAGCATGAGGAAACACACCTTTTTCGTTTGGTCGGGCCGGATGAATTCGATCCGGCCAGAAAGTGGATCTCCATTGATTCTCCGGTGGCAAGGGTATTACTGGGTAAGCAGATTGATGATGAAGTCACGGTGATGACACCGAGTGGCAGGGTGACTTACTGGGTATTGGAAATCAGCTATCAGCCTTTGACATAAGTTACGCTGGTGTTTATCGGAAATATATCTTGACGGAATAGGGAGAACAAGGAGAGAAAACCAAAGCATAAGCAATGATTGCTAATGCCATTAGTGGCCTTAAAATACGTGCGGTTAAGTCTCTATTGGAATTATGGGTTTTCTAGTGATGGATGTTGCGGGCATGGAGCATCTTGGGAGCTGAAACATGCAAGAGAGTTATAAGATCCTTGTTGTTGATGATGATATGCGCTTGCGGGCACTATTGGAACGCTATTTATCCGAGCAGGGGTTTCAAGTGCGTAGTGCAGCAAATGCAGAGCAGATGGATCGTTTATTGACCAGAGAATCCATTCAATTGATTGTCCTGGATTTAATGTTGCCGGGCGAAGATGGATTGTCTGTCTGTCGAAGGCTGAGAAGTCAGCATAACTCGATCCCAGTCATCATGGTATCCGCGAAAGGGGAAGAGGTTGATCGGATTGTGGGACTTGAAATTGGTGCTGATGATTATCTTGCCAAGCCTTTTAACCCGCGTGAACTGTTGGCACGTATGCGTGCTGTCCTGCGGCGACAGACGAATGAATTGCCGGGGGCGCCGACGTCGGATGATGCAGTGATTAAGTTTGGACGATTCACACTTGATCTTGGAACGCGTGAAATGTTCCATCAAGATGAGTTGTTATCTTTGACCAGTGGGGAATTTTCCGTGCTGAAAGTGTTGGTTACTCACCCCCGTGAGCCATTATCACGGGACAAACTGATGAGTTTGGCGAGAGGGCGGGAGTATGGTGCGATGGAACGTTCCATTGATGTTCAGATTTCTCGCTTGCGTCGCCTGATTGAAGAAGACCCGACCCATCCTCGCTATATCCAGACGGTTTGGGGGTTGGGATACGTTTTTGTTCCCGATGGAAGCAAGGTATGAAAAAGCCCAATGTGAAAACGTGTTGGCTTTCGCGGCGTACTTTGTTTTCCCATGTCCTGTATTTGATGCTGGGCAGCTTGCTGTTCAGCGCCTTGGCCACCCTGCCGCTGGTGGTGTTGGAAGAACTCCCTTTTAATGCGGTATTTCCTTATCTCTTTATCAGCGCTTTTGGGGTGTCATTATCCACTTCTGCCCTGTTCTGGCGATATTCTGCTATTCAAAGACATTCATTGAAGGCCATGCAAAAAGCCGTCACTGACATGGGAAAAGGCCGCAGGGTATCACCATTGCCTGAAATCGGGGGGAGCGCCATCCGCTCCGTGAGCAGGGCGCTGAACCAGTTGTCGGTGGAGCTGAAAGCGCAGGAAAGTGATCGGGTGGTATTGATGGCTGGCGTGAGCCATGACTTGCGTACTCCGCTTACCCGTATTCGTCTGGCGATGGAAATGATGGGGGCAAAAGAGGATTTTCTGGCGGAATCTATCTATCAGGACATTGAAGAGTGCAACGCCATGATTGATCAGTTCATTGACTATCAGCGGGCGGGACAGGATATGCCGATGACATGCTGTGAGCTGAATGGGCTGCTTGAAGAGGTGATAAAGGCAGAACAGCGTTATGCGGCAGATATAACGATTGAACATTGCCTGTCTGCTGGCTCGATTTTTATTTCAGCCCATCCTTTTTCCATCAAGCGAGTCTTGGCCAATATGGTCAGCAATGCCCGACGTTACGGCAATGGATGGATCCGCATCAGCAGCGGTGCAACCGAAAAATTTGGCTGGTTTCAGGTTGAGGACAACGGCCGGGGGATGACGCAAGAAGAAGCAGCTGTCTTATTCCAGCCATTCACGCAGGGTTCCCGCATCCGAGTGAACAGCGGAGTAGGGCTAGGGCTTGCGATCATTCGCCGTATCATCGATATCCACGCGGGGGATATTCAGGTGGGAAGCAGTGAAAAACAGGGGCTATCTATTCGCGTATCTGTTCCATTGAGCGCAAGATAAGTCATTGCTGAAACAACCCGGCATAGCCCTGTCATAAAAATGTCATAATTTATACATATTCTTGTCATTGAATTGATTTATTTTCTTTCTCGATCCTCTTTTTGCTTTAGTCAGTGATAGCTGACATTTTTTATTAATTGATGAGTATCCCAGTAGGAGAGAGTATGAAATCAATGCGTACCACCGTGGCGAGCATCATGGTCACTGTATTTGCCATGACTTCCCTGTCTTCATTTGCTGCGGCCAGCCTGACAGGCGCTGGCGCGACATTTCCCGCACCGGTATATACCCAGTGGGCGGATTCTTACCAGAAGGAAACGGGCAATAAAATCAATTATCAAGGCATCGGCTCTTCGGGTGGTGTAAAACAGATTATTGCCAATACGGTTGATTTTGGTGCCTCTGACGCGCCCCTTTCTGATGAAAAACTCATCGCTGATGGCTTGTTCCAATTCCCAACGGTCATCGGGGGCATTGTGCTGGCGGTGAACATCTCCGGTATTAAAGCGGGTCAGTTGATTCTGGATGGTAAAACCTTGGGTGATATTTATCTGGGGAATATCAAAAAATGGAATGATCCGGCGATAGCAAAGTTAAATACGCATCTCAAACTGCCGGATCAAAACATCGCCGTGATCCGTCGTGCTGATGGATCAGGCACTTCCTACGTCTTCACCCGCTACCTGTCCAAAGTTAGCCACGACTGGAAACAGAAAGTGGGCACCGGCTCGACCGTCAAATGGCCAACCGGATTGGGCGGTAAAGGGAATGACGGGATTGCTGCATTTGTCCAACGTCTGCCCGGCGCGATTGGTTATGTTGAATATGCCTATGCGAAGCAGAATTATCTGGCTTATACCAAACTGGTTTCCGCGGAGGGTAACGTGCTAGCGCCTACCGAAGAGAACTTCAGTGCCGCGGCTAAAGGTGCGGATTGGCACAATAGCTTTGCTCAGGATCTGACAAACCAGAAAGGCGATAATGCGTGGCCGATTACGTCTACTACATTTATTCTCATCCACCAACAACAGGCAAAGGCGACTCAGGGTGCCGAGGTGCTGAAATTCTTCGATTGGGCGTACGACAAAGGTAAAAAACAGGCGAAAGATCTGGATTATGCCGCTTTGCCGGATGAAGTGATCAGTCAGGTGCGTGCCGCATGGAAGAGCAATATCAAAGACAGTGATGGCAAACCGCTATATAACTCAAAATGAGAATTAAGCGTATGGCCGAACGTAAGGCGGCAGAACGTAAAACGGGATTGAAAGCACCAAGCAAAAATGGCGATATTATTTTCAGCACGCTGGTGAGATTGGCAGCGTTGCTCACTTTATTGCTGTTGGGCGGCATTATCATTTCGCTGATCATTGCTTCCTGGCCGAGTATACAAGCCTTTGGCTTTGCTTTCTTATGGCGTAAAGATTGGGATGCACCCGCCGGGGTATTTGGCGCATTGATCCCGATTTATGGCACATTGATGACGTCATTAATCGCCCTGATCATTGCGGTTCCGGTGAGTTTTGGTATTGCCCTGTTCCTGACGGAATTGACGCCGAACTGGCTGAAACGTCCGTTGGGGGTGGCAATTGAGCTATTGGCGGCAATCCCCAGCATTGTTTACGGCATGTGGGGGCTGTTTGTCTTTGCGCCACTGTTTGCCACTTATTTTCAGCAACCCGTTGGTGATGTGTTCTCAAGTATTCCCATCGTGGGTGAATTGTTCTCCGGCCCCGCCTTTGGGATTGGCATTCTGGCGGCGGGTGTCATTCTTGCCATCATGATTATCCCCTATATCGCTTCTGTCATGCGCGATGTGTTTGAACAGACCCCCGTGATGATGAAAGAGTCTGCCTATGGTATCGGTTGTACGACATGGGAAGTGATTTGGCATATCGTCTTGCCTTATACCAAAAATGGGGTGATTGGTGGCGTCATGTTGGGGCTGGGGCGGGCATTGGGAGAAACCATGGCGGTCACCTTTATCATCGGCAATACCTACCAACTCGATAGCTTGTCGCTGTACATGCCGGGAAACAGCATCACCTCTGCGCTGGCTAATGAATTTGCAGAGGCCGATTCCGGTCTGCATACCGCCGCATTGATGGAACTGGGGCTGATTTTGTTTGTCATCACTTTTCTGGTGTTGGCGTTGTCGAAATTGATGATTATGCGTCTGGCAAAAAATGAGGGGCGTTGAGATGACAACGCCCAATAATCAACTATCACGTTCAGGTGGTGCAGTCAGCGCCGTGGACATGAAAAACCGCCGCCGCAGGCAGTCATGGCGTCGGCAGAAAAATCGGCTGGCGTTGGTGCTCTCCATGGCAACGATGGCATTCGGTTTATTCTGGCTGGGCTGGATCTTAATCTCCACCGTCACCAAAGGTATCGATGGGATGTCGCTGGCGTTGTTTACTGACATGACGCCACCGCCCAATACGGAAGGCGGCGGGCTGGCAAACGCCATTGTCGGCAGTGGCCTGTTGATCTTCTGGGCGACGGTGTTTGGGACGCCATTGGGGATTATGGCCGGCATTTATCTGGCGGAATATGGTCACCGTTCATGGCTGGCAGAAATCATCCGTTTTATTAATGACATTTTGCTTTCAGCCCCTTCGATTGTGGTCGGATTGTTTGTCTACACGGTAGTGGTCACAAAGATGCAGCATTTTTCTGGTTGGGCAGGGGTAATGGCACTGGCGCTGTTGCAGATCCCCATCGTGATTCGCACAACGGAAAACATGCTGAAACTGGTGCCGGATAACTTGCGTGAAGCCGCTTATGCACTGGGAACACCGAAATGGAAAATGATCTCCGCCATTACCTTAAAGGCGTCGATATCCGGCATTATGACAGGGGTATTGCTGGCGATTGCCCGTATCGCGGGTGAAACGGCTCCCCTGTTGTTCACTTCTCTTTCCAACCAGTTTTGGAGCACCGATCTTAACCAGCCGATTGCAAACTTACCTGTCACGATTTTCAAGTTTGCCCTCAGCCCATTTTCTGGCTGGCAGCAGTTGGCATGGGCGGGAGTATTGCTGATTACGCTGTGTGTGCTGTTAATTAACATTGTGGCGCGTGTGCTGTTTGCGAAGAAAAAGCACTAATATTCTTTTCAAATTTAACAGGCTATTCGCTGATAGAAAGCGATGAAAGAGACAAGTACTGATGAATAAGGCTAATGGCATTGCAGTAAGTGAAATGGCTGTAAGTGAAATGGCAGTAAGTGAAATGACAGTCAATAAAACCGCAGGAAGTAAAATTCAGGTACGTGATCTGAACTTCTATTACGGCAAATTTCATGCGCTGAAAAATATTACGCTGGATATCGCACAAAATAAGGTCACCGCCTTTATCGGGCCATCGGGTTGTGGCAAATCCACGTTACTGCGTACTTTCAACAAAATGTATGAATTGTACGGCGAGCAGCGGGCTGAAGGTGAAATTATGCTGGATGGCACGAATATCCTGACAGACAAACAAGACATTGCCTTACTGCGTGCCAAAATTGGGATGGTTTTCCAGAAACCGACACCCTTCCCGATGTCCATTTACGACAATATTGCTTTCGGGGTGCGGCTGTTTGAAAAACTGCCCAGGGCAGAGATGGATGGACGTGTTCAATGGGCGTTGACAAAAGCCGCTTTGTGGAACGAAACCAAAGATAAATTGCACCAGAGTGGGTATAGCCTTTCCGGTGGTCAGCAGCAGCGTCTGTGCATCGCCCGTGGGATTGCCATTCGTCCAGAGGTTTTGTTGCTGGATGAACCCTGTTCGGCACTTGATCCGATCTCGACAGGGCGCATTGAGGAGTTAATCAGCGAATTAAAATCGGAATATACCGTCGTGATCGTCACCCACAACATGCAGCAGGCGGCTCGTTGTTCGGATTACACCGCATTTATGTACCTTGGTGAACTGATTGAATTTAGCGATACCGATAGATTATTTACCACACCGAAGATGAAACAGACCGAAGATTACATTACTGGCCGTTATGGTTGATACAGGGCAGATACAAGGCATAGGCGGCACGGGATATGGGCGGCGCATAAACGGGGGATAACATAATATGGAAAATCTGAATCTGAGCAAACACATCTCAGGTCAGTTCACGGCTGAACTGGAACATATTCGTACCGAATTGATGACAATGGGTGGGCTGGTGGAAGAACAGCTCAGTAAAGCCGTTCTGGCGATGCACAACCAAGACGAAATATTGGCACGGCAGGTGATTGAGGATGACCAGAAGGTGAATATGATGGAAGTGGCGATTGATGAAGCGTGTGTCCGCATCATTGCTAAACGCCAGCCGACAGCCAGTGACCTGCGCCTGATCATGGTGATATCCAAGACCATTGCTGAACTGGAGCGTATTGGCGATGTTGCCGATAAGATCTGCCAGACCGCGCTTGAAAGATTTTCACATCAACAGCAATCCTTGCTGGTCAGTCTGGAATCACTGGGGCACCATACGATCCAAATGCTGCATGATGTATTGGATGCTTTTGCCCGTATGGATCTGGAAGAGGCTATCCGTATCTACCGTGAAGATAAAAAAGTGGATCAGGAATACGAAAGTATTGTCCGTCAGCTCATGACCTACATGATGGAAGATCCCAGAACGATTCCGAGTGTCATGACCGCGCTCTTCTGTGCCCGTGCTATTGAGCGCATTGGTGACCGCTGCCAGAATATTTGTGAATTTATCTTCTATTACGTCAAAGGCCAGGATTTCCGCCACATTGGGGGAGATCAGTTGGAAAAATTACTGACCCAAAAAGAGTAGGTTATATATTCCAATAAGGAATAAATATAGTTTTTTATATTATTTCAAGTGCTATAGCGAAATTGATAGCTTTTGTTGGTATATAAAAAATGATTAACCAACAGGGGTGTACAATGAAGATTGGCAATAAATCTCGCGTCGCGGTGACGGCGCTGCTGACCAGCTTGGCATTGGTTTCAGGGGTGGCAAAAGCAGATAAGCTTGATGACATTAAAAAAGCGGGCACGGTACGCATTGCGGTATTTGACAGTAACCCTCCCTTTGGTTTTATCGATCCCCAAACGAAAAAGCTGGCCGGCTATGATGTGGATATCGCCAATGCGATTGCCAATGATTTGGGCGTGAAGCTGGAACTGCGTCCAACGAATCCAGCAAACCGCATCCCTCTGCTCTCTTCCAAAAAAATTGACTTAATTGCGGCTAATTTCACGATTACGGATGAACGCGCAAAACAGGTTAATTTTTCCATTCCTTATTTTGCAACCGGTCAGAAATTCATTGCCCGCAAAGGCGTTCTGACCAAGCCGGATGATATTGCCAAACTGCGTATTGGTGCGGATAAGGGAACAGTACAGGAAATTACCCTGCGTGAGCATTATCCAACCGCAAAAGTGATCTCTTATGACGATACACCGCTGGCATTTGCGGCGCTGAGAAATGGCAATGTTCAGGCGATCACGCAGGATGACGCGAAACTGGTTGGACTGCTGGCAAACGTACCGGAAGCCCAGAAAGCCGATTTTGAAATCTCCCCTTTCAGCATTACCCGCGAATATCAGGCAGTAGCCGCTTCCAAAGGAGAACAACGACTGGTTGATGTGGTTAACCAGACCTTGCTGAAATTGGAAAAAGACGGTGAAGCAGAAAAAATCTATAACCGCTGGTTTGGCCCGGAAACGAAATCCGCCCAGCCGCGTGGTGATTTTAAATTCGCGCCATTAGAAAATCAGGCAAAATAGAGCGTCAGGCAAAACTGTCACTCAAAAAACAAAAAACAGATTCAAAAACAAAGACTGAAATTAGCCCCATTATCCTGGGGCTTTGTTGCTTGTTTATGCGGTGGTTGTCTATACGGTGATTGTTGATACGGTCGCTGTGGTTTATGTGGTGAATGATATGTTTGAGCAATTTATTACCGAGCGTTTACTGGCACCTGAATATCTGCAATGGCTTTGGCAGGGATTTCTAATCACCTTGTGGCTCTCTGCCTGTGCCATTGTCTCCTCGACTTTACTGGGCTTTATGGTTGCCGTGGCACGGGATAGCCAACTCAAGTCTCTGCGTTGGTTGGTCACGGTTTACACTACCGTATTCCGTAACACGCCTCTGTTAGTGCAACTGTTTTTCTGGTATTTCGCATCTGGGCAAATTCTGCCACAACAGGCGATGATATGGCTGAACACGCCTCACGACACCCTCATTTTCGGTTTGACACTGACATGGCCGTCCTTTGAATTTTTGGCGGGGTTTATCGGTTTGACCCTCTATTCAGCGCCGTTTGTGGCGGAAGAATTACGCGCCGGCATTCAAGGCGTCGGGCGCGGGCAGAAATATGCCGCTCATGCGTTAGGTTTAACGGGCTGGCAGGCCATGCGCCACATTGTATTGCCACAGGCACTGAAAATCGCCATGCCGCCCTTGTTGGGGCAATACATGAACATCGTCAAAAATTCATCATTAACGATGGCAATCGGTGTGGCAGAACTGTCTTATGCCTCTCGTCAGGTGGAAACCCAATCCTTACAAACCTTTGAGGCATTTGGTGTTGCGACGATACTCTACATCGCCATTATTGCTGTGATGGAAGGCTGGGGACAATGGCACCAGCAGAGAACATTGGTGAGAGGGTATTGATATGGATTTTACGGTTGTTACAGAAAACTGGCGTTATTTGCTATTAGGCACCTTTCCCGATGGGCCACTGGAAGGGGCGGCATTGACGTTGGCAATCAGCATCATGGCGGGGACGATCTCCATCGTATTGGGCATATTAGGGGGAATTGCGCTGGCGATGCTGCGTGGCTTTTGGGCCAACCTATTGGCGGCAGTGCTGGGTTTCTTCCGCGCCATCCCTGTGATTATGCTGATTTTCTGGACCTATTTCTTGCTGCCAGTGGTATTAGGGATGGAAATTCCTGAAATGACGACCGTTGTTTGTGCACTGGCATTGATTACTTCGGCGTATTTGGCACATGGCGTCAAAGCGGGGATTTTGGCGATCGGTGAGGGGCAATGGCGAGCCGGGTTATCACTGGGTTTCAATCGTTGGGAAGTGCTGTGGCATATCGTCTTGCCGCAGGCATTGCGCATGATGGTGCCTTCATTTATCAATCAATGGATTGCCTTAATCAAGGATACCTCATTGGCTTATATCGTCGGTGTGGCAGAATTGTCATTCTTGGCGACCCAAGTCAATAACCGCAATATGGTTTATCCGATGGAAGTCTTTTTATTCGTTGCGCTGGTTTATTTTGTGATGTGTTTATCACTGGAGTTGATTGCCAATGCTATTGCCCGTTGTTTCTCGGTGAGACGCGAAAAAACCGCACTCTTCAAATTCTGGCGTAAAAAAACGTTGACCGTGGTTCCTCAAAATTAATATCTGGCACCTGACAGATATTTTCGCTGTTATATTCATTCCCTACTCTGTGCGGTAGGGAATTTTTTTTACAATTTGGCAGGTCAGTAATCGTTATTTATGTTGCTTCTTGACGAACCAAGCGAGCATGGCAGAAGTCAACAAGAGTAATGTCCCTACAGCGATCAATACCGACAGGAATGAGTGATTGAAAGCCTGTTTTGCCGCATGGATCAGCGAGAGGGCTGCTTCTCCCTTTAACCCTTCTGCGGCAATAAGTGCCTCATCAATACTGTTTCGCGCCAGTTCTGGGATGCCCATATCAGCCGGAAGGGTGAATGAGGCCGAATAGACTGCCACCATGAGACTGCCGAGAACCGCTATCCCGATTAAACTACCCAGTTCATAGGCCACTTCCTCGATAGAAGCGGCGGTGCCGGCCTTGCTTTCCGGCGCATGAAGCATGATGGAAGTGGAAGCGGCTGTCATTGTTGCGCCAATACCAAATCCTATGATGCCCAACGAAACCATTTGCACCAACATGCCGGATTGCAAACCGATCAGATAGCCAAAAATACCCAGCCCGGCGAGGGCAAGAGACAGCCATATGATCCGTTTAGAACCCAGTTTCGGTATGGCAAGTCCGGCCAAAGGGCCAGCAACAAAAGAAGCAATAGGAATAGGTAAGATAGCGAGTCCTGCTTGCAGGGGAGAAAATCCCATGGCGAGTTGGAAGTTTTGGCTGAGGGCGAGTTCGATACCAACAAGTGCTGCTGTGGAAACAAAGGCGGCGATAATTCCCGTCGTGAAGGAACGATTGCGGAAAAGATTGAAATCGATCATGGGCGCTGGTGAATGCTGCTGCCGACGAACAAAAATGACCGTGAAAATAATCCCAATAATGCCCGCTATCGCGGCGGTTTCCAATGACGGAGCTTGCTTACTGATTTCCTTAATTGCATAGGTAATACCGAGCAACCCAATCATAATTTGCCCAGAAGCAATCAGGTCAAAAGAATGGCTTGGATTGTTCGGGCTTTTAGAAATAACGACCAGTGCAGCGCCAAACGCAATAAGGACAACCGGGACGTTGATAAGGAAAACCGATCCCCACCAGTAATATTCGAGCAGGAACCCGCCGATAACAGGGCCAAGCGCAGCGCCACCCGCAGCGATGGCAGACCAGATGCCGATGGCAAGCGCTCTTTCGTTGGGATCGTCAAATGCTTGTCGGACTATCGAGAGTGTTGCTGGCATCATCATCGCCGCGCCAAAAGCAAGAACCACACGGGCAGCAATCAGAATGGCAGGCGTGGGGGAAAATGCAGCCATCAGCGATGCAGCGCCGAAAATAGCCAGCCCGTGAGTAAACAGTTTCTTTGCGCCAAAACGGTCACTTAAGGCTCCCATGGCAGGAAGCAAGCCTGCGATGGTCAATGTGTAGGCATTCATGATCCACAGCTTCTCAGAGGCCGAAGCACGCAAATCATGTGTCAGCCGTGGCAAAGCGGTGTAGAGAACAGTCATATCAACGACAACCAAGAAAAGTGCACTGGAAATAATAGCGAGCACAAGCCAACGGATATTTGATTTCATAAGAAAATTTACCAATGTGGTTCGCGACCTTATCGAATCCTGATTAAATTGTTGGTGGTTATTATATGTACATACGTATTAAATGACATTCTTGCTGCCATGCCATCCCCGCTTTCTTCTATAAATACAGCATCAGAATCAGATAAATCGAATAAAATATCGTCGGGCAATGGATCCCCTCAGGAATCATAATGTTATTTAACTCATTGATTACACGTTCCGCAAACGTTTTCTTTTTTTGCCGTTTCAGGGTAACGATTTATATAGGTTTCCTGTAGGATAGGCCGAAAACTTCGCTTTTTGGGGAAACAATATTACATGAGCACAATCACTTCTGGCCCTGCTAAACGTCAGGGCTTGCTTCAGCGCGTGTTTAAATTACAGGAACATGGTACGACGGTTCGTACCGAAATGATTGCCGGCCTGACAACCTTTCTCACGATGGTGTATATCGTCTTTGTTAACCCGCAAATTCTGGCGGTTGCAGGCATGGATGTGAAAGCGGTCTTTGTCACCACCTGTTTAATCGCCGCAGTTGGCAGCATGATGATGGGATTGATGGCGAATCTGCCTATTGCCGTTGCACCTGCGATGGGGCTGAATGCGTTTTTTGCCTTTGTTGTGGTCGGCGCGATGGGCATTTCATGGCAGGTTGCGATGGGGGCCATTTTCTGGGGGGCGGTGGGACTGTTTATATTGACTCTCTTTCGTATCCGCTACTGGATGATCGCCAATATCCCATTGAGCCTGCGTGTGGGTATTACCAGTGGTATCGGCCTGTTTATTGCGATGATGGGGCTGAAAAATGCAGGCATTATCGTGCCTAATCCTGACACGATTGTCTCAATGGGTAACTTTGCTGCCCATAATGTCTTCTTGGGGGCATTGGGCTTTTTTATCATTGCTATTCTGGCGGCACGCAGTTTCCACGCGGCGGTGTTGGTGTCGATCATCGTGACAACCGGCATCGGTTGGATGATGGGTTATGTGGAATATCACGGTATTTTTGATCTGCCGCCCAGTGTGATGAGCGTGGTGGGTAACGTCGATATTAAAGGTGCACTGGATATCGCGCTGGCTGGCGTTATTTTCTCATTTATGCTGGTGAACTTGTTTGATTCTTCCGGCACATTAATTGGTGTGACGGATAAAGCGGGGATTGCTGACAGTAGTGGTAAATTCCCACGCATGAAACAAGCCTTGTACGTGGATAGTATCAGTTCGGTGGCGGGTTCCTATATTGGGACGTCTTCTGTTACCGCCTATATTGAAAGTTCTTCGGGCGTTTCTGTTGGTGGCCGCACGGGTTTGACAGCGATTGTCGTGGGTATTCTGTTCCTGCTGGTGATGTTTATCTCACCACTGGCAAGCATGGTGCCTGCCTATGCCACCGCGGGGGCTTTGGTTTATGTGGGGGTCTTGATGACATCCAGCCTGACACGGGTGAAATGGCACGATCTGACCGAATCCGTCCCTGCTTTTATCACCGCAGTGATGATGCCGTTTAGTTTCTCCATTACCGAAGGCATCGCACTGGGCTTTATCGCCTACTGTGCCATGAAATTGGGCACCGGCAAATGGCGTGAAGTTAGCCCGTGTGTTCTTGTCGTGACGCTATTGTTTGTGTTGAAAATGGTATTTGTGGATGCTCACTAAGCACGATTGAAATAGTGATAAAAAAGCCTGGCATCGTGATGCTGTCAGGCTTAGGGAGTGAAAAATGACCAAAGAAAATATAGAAGAATTAATGATAAAAAGTGGTTTTACCTCTAATGACATTAGTTTTCTGAGATCTATAAATAAAAGAGACGGCACTATGTTCATGGATAGTATAATTGATTTGGAAAAACGTTTTTATAAAATAATAGTTATTACCACTTTGATTTTTTTGGGGTTTTCTTTTTTGTTTTTAATGGCGGGAGAGGTTAATGTTATCGGTTTTATTATAGCTGTTATTATTACAATTCCACCTACTTTATTTATGCTATCATTTAGGTTGTCTTATAGAGCGTTTATATTTATGAGAAGATATAAACGCGAATAAGTGTTATTTTTTGCTGTTTTGAGGATCATTATAAGAATCGAATGTTGATTTTAATGTTACCCCATCAGCTAATATTTCAAATGTAAGAGCACAACCACCCATTAGTTTATAGCTGGCGATATAATCATCTTTTATATAATTAAACAATCGCCATGCTTCAGGTTTTAACACATTTCTAAATACACCATAGCCAGATAGAACAATATCTACACCACCGTAGACTAAGTTTGCAGTTTTTTTGTCTGATCCTATAAATGCAAAAGCATGTTCATATCCTATTCTTAGATATCCTTTATAATCAACATCATTATTTAATAATGATGTTAAATTTTCTTCTATATTACCCATTCCATGAACTATGAGCGCTGAACCTGCAACATAACCGGCCACGGTTTGACTTGTAGTTGTTACCATCGCAGCACCTGTAATTAGTTGGATTCCTCCAGCAACCAACCCAATACCTTTTAAAATATAAGTAAAAAAATCAAGCTCTTTCTTAATTTCTATAACGGCGTATTTCTGAAGTATATTATTTCGTATGATGTTTTATTGTTGGTATAAATATAGTTTTTCTGTTTTTAGATCTTGTGTTTCTTTCGATTTAGATGATTGTGTAGATGACTGCTTAATATTATATTTAAATTATAGTCGGTAAATTTTTTTATTTCCGATTTGAATTTTTGTTTTATAACAAAGTTATCTAAAAATAATGAGGCACTCAAAGCTGCCTCGGTGACACTTCTGGCAGTAAGTGCCCCCATAGTTGCAAAATAATCATTATCTCTATTTGCATATATGTCCATGATTAATAAACCCTGTCATCCCAAATACTATACCCGCTAGTTCCTGCTATATGATGTTGCCACGTTATACTTTTATACTTTAAAGAAACACTTTCCTGCGGTTGGGCATCATTATGAGTTAGAGAATGAGGGCAAATAATATCAATATTGCTTATGGTAACATTTGTTGCTTTTATACTAAAAAAAAGTGCTAATCCGCCATTATTGTCTGTTCTGTACACATCAAATATACATTCTAATTCCTCATTGTTTTATATTGCCACTCCTAATAATGGAGTTGATTTATCTATTGGTTTTTTTATTGTGATTGGAAAATGATTTACATTTTGTTCTCTAGATAATGAATGATTTAATTCGTAGATATATATTTGGTTTTCGTGATTACTCTGACAAAGGTTACCAATTGAATCTTCTGACGAGCAACCAGCAGATATTAAACCTTGTTTTTTTTCTTTGGTTGTTAAATAAATAATATTAGCCATTTTATTTTTTCCTTGATTTGTTTTTGTTCGCAATAAAAACACAAGGTAATACACTGATTTGTCAATGATATTTGTTACATATAAAGAAAAGTTTAATTGTATGTTAATGTGTGAGTTTTTAGAGATTTATATTACGTTAGGTGATCTTTTAATGATGAAATTTTTACGAATAACTAATATTGGTTTTATTTTATATATGGCGGTTTTTTATAATGAATATTACTATTAATTATTAATCCTGTGATATTTTTCATCTGGTATATTACATGAATGAAAACAGATGCACGTAAACTCACGATTGAAATAGTGATGAAAAAGCCTGACAGGACAGTTATGTCAGGCTTTGTTATTGGAGAGGGTTAATCGATTATTGAAATCGTTCAGGTGCCACAAAACCAATGCAAACAGTGTCCCACTCCGCACTGGGCTGGGCCTGGAAAGCGAACTCTTCTTTATGGCTGAGGACTAAGGATGGCCATTCTGCCAGCGTATGCCGGAAATTCTCCTCCTCACAGCTTTTTCCCCGCTCTCCTACCAGCAAGGCGCCATATTCCACGATATTGCGCTCTTTGATATGGCGGTTATAGATATTGGGGGGCGTACCATGATCTAATTCCCAAGGTTGTATCGTTTCTGGACGATAGTGGCTATAAAATGTCAGCCATTGGTGCAGATATTCACCACCAACATAACGTAATGGTGTTGGATACAGCTCGTTCCAACGCTGATCAAGTTGGCTGGTGAAGGTTTTGATACCCACGAATTTTTGCCCGGCATCTCGGACATTTGCCATCATCACCCCGGTGTAACCGATCAACACCAATACAGCAAATACGGTTAATCCCAATAATGTGCTGCGTAAGGATTTGTTGGGAAATACCGTTATCGATCCCACCAACAAGGCCGGTGAAACGACCATAAAAGGTTGTATCCACTCGGTTATGCGCCCGCCCTGATTGAAGGAAAACCAGCCGTAAATAATCAGCAAAGGCAGCAGGAGCACGATATTCGCCAGCGCATTGGATGGCTGCTTGGGCCAGCCAATCCGGCCACCCAGCAGATAAATAATGGCACTGACAATCAGTAACGGGTAGAACACGGAAAGTACCGCGCGCGTGGTACGTAGATTAAATCCTTGCTGGATTTGGGAATCCACCCACTTAAATGCAGCGAAGTCGTTATGCACCAGCCACCAAACGTTCGGTAACACCAGCGCGAACCAGATAACAATGGCGAGATAAAACAGCGGCTGCCGATAGTTGCGGCGTACTTTGGGCGCAAACAGGGAGAGCAAAAAGACGGAGCCGACCAGAGCAAGCGAAGAATATTTTCCCATTGTGGCCAGCCCCGTCGTGAGGGCGAATGCCAGCCACCATTTGGGGTGATCGTCAATGGCACGCAGGAAAAACAGCAATGACCACGGCCAGAGCATGACCAAAAGGTAATTATCGTTATAAGGAATAATATCAAAATTGATGATACCGGATAGATTCAGGGTCAGCATGGCAAGCCATGCCAGTACAACTTTGCCCGTCAGCCGGAAAGCCAGTTGCCAAACCCCAAGCATACCGATGGCAATGGCAACAAAGTGAGTGAAATACCAATAAAAACTGAGAGAGATATGGCTGATAGATATAGCGGGGAGCATAATGGTTCCCACTAACCACGGGTTTTTGGGCGAGCCCCATTCCCCATTCATCCCCCAGTTCAGGGCTTCTACGGCATCATAAGGAACGGTGGGATCGAGAGAGTAGCTCGCTATTATCCACAAAACGGCATAACCAGTGACCCAAAGATACAAGGGCATGCGATAAGACGAGGTATCAAAAAAGCGCATGGTAGCTGATGATCATATTATTTAAGTTAAAATTACTTAGAATAGTAGCTGAACTTTCAAGGATAAGTGAATGTCATTGGATGTTAAAGGTCGTTTCTGTTAGATTCCGCCGAAAATATCTTGATAAAAATGAGTTGGGTCACAAGCTATGAGTCCGTTAAAGAAAAAATCACCAGTGAAGCCTTCCGCTGGTAAGCAAAAAAGAAAAAGTCGCGCAGAGCTGGATGCAGAAGGGCGCGAGCGTAAACGCCAGAAAAAACGCCGTGGTCATGGTAATACCACAGGCAGCCGCCAGAGTGGTGATGGCAGCAATAAAAAGCGTCAGTCAGTCAAACAGGAAAAAGATCCACGTATTGGCAGTAAGGTTCCGGTTCCTCTGATCGTGGGTGAGAACGCAACGGCAGTGAAACCCGCGGTCAAACCGGTTGTGGAGCAACAGAAACCGCACCTGTCACCGCAGGAAGAGCTGGAAATGCTGGAAAATGATGAGCGGTTAGATGACTTGTTGGCACGTCTTGAGCAGGGCGAACAACTGTCTCAGGAAGACAACGATTATGTTGATAATATGCTCGATCGCATTGATATCCTGATGGAAAAATTAGGCATCAATCTGGAAGAAGAAGGCGGTGAAGAAGAACGACAGGAAGATATCATGCAGTTGTTGAAGGGCAAGTAATTCCTTCATCAATGAATTGAAATGGTAAAAGGCGGGTTCATTCCGATAACCACACTATTAGTATGTTATTTATCAGGGTTATTGGGTAAACTGTGGTGGTTGCGTTTTGATGGGCGAAAACAGCGGAAGGAATAAGCATGTCAGAGCAAGCCATTGTTTGGGATCTGCCTTTGATCCAAAAATACAACTATTCAGGGCCTCGTTATACTTCATATCCGACAGCATTGGAGTTTAACCAACAGTATGCTGCTGCTGCTTTTGCGCAGGCCGCTGCCCGCTATCCTGAACGCCCGCTTTCCCTTTATATCCACATCCCGTTCTGCCATAAACTGTGTTATTTTTGTGGTTGCAATAAGCTGGTCACGCGCCAAAAGCACAAAGCCGATGAGTATCTGGATGTGTTGGAAAAAGAAATTGCGGCTCGTGCCAAATTATTTTCCCGGCGGAAAGTCAGCCAGATGCACTGGGGCGGGGGCACGCCGACTTATCTGGACAAAACGCAGATCAGCCGATTGATGTCGATGCTGCGAAGCCATTTCCATTTTCTGCCCGATGCTGAACTTTCCATTGAAATTGATCCGCGTGAAATTGAACTCGATGTCGTTGATCACCTGCGTCATGAAGGCTTTAACCGCCTGAGTATGGGGGTGCAGGATTTCAATAAAGACGTACAGCGCTTGGTCAATCGGGAGCAGGATGAAGCGTTTATTTTCGAACTGGTCAATCGCGCCCGTGAAGTCGGGTTTAGCTCCACCAGCATTGATTTGATTTATGGCCTGCCGAAACAGACACCTGAGAGTTTTGCCTTTACATTACAACGCGTGTTGGCATTGTCACCGGATCGCTTGAGTGTCTTCAACTATGCTCACTTACCCGATCTATTCGCGGCACAGCGTAAGATTAAGGAACAGGATTTACCCAGTGCGACACAAAAGCTGGATATTTTGCAGGAAACGATTTCGACCCTGACAGGCAATGGTTATCAGTTTATTGGTATGGATCACTTTGCCCGCCCGGATGATGAGTTGGCAGTTGCCCAGCGAAAGGGCATCTTGCACCGTAATTTTCAGGGATATACCACGCAGGGGGAATGTGATCTGTTGGGTATGGGCGTTTCGGCTATCAGTATGTTGGGGGATAGTTATTCCCAGAACCAGAAAGATCTCAAAGCCTATTATGCTGCGGTGGAAGCACAAGGCCATGCTTTGTGGCGTGGACTGGTACTGACTCAGGATGATTGCATCCGCCGTGATGTGATCAAGGATTTGATTTGTAACTTCCGGCTGAACTTTGCCAATATTGAACAGTGTTATGGGCTGAATTTCGCGGATTACTTTGCTGAAGACCTGCAACTGTTGGCACCCTTGGCAGAAGATGGGTTGGTTGAAATAAGCGAGTCGCAGATTCAAGTCTCCCCAAAAGGGCACCTGCTGATCCGTAATATCTGTATGTGTTTTGATCGCTATTTGCGTAATCAGATGCGCCAGCGGCAGTTTTCGCGGGTGATATAAGGGCTTAATTTTCCATTCAGCAATTCATATAGGTTAACACCCACCAAATAATTGGTTAAAATTAATGCAGTAATTCTCGACTAACTAAGTATGGGGGATTTAATAACCTTATGGCACAGAGGCTGGTTGGTGTGTTAGCCAAACCTAAAAAAACATTAAGGCCGATCGGGGTTTTGCTTGGGAAATTATCCGTACCCACAGAAGAAGAGTTTGCTAAAAATGAAATTTATTTTAGTTCGTTGATCTCTGAGAATATTTTCTCAGTAATAGGTAGTAAACAAAGTCTTTTTGCTAAGCGGGTAAATTTGGTTATACTATGTATAACCAATAAGTCATTTGGAGGCTGCTATGAGCGTAGCAATCAAAAAATGGGGTAATAGTCAGGGCATTATAATCCCAGCGAATATTTTGAACAAAGTAGGTGTAAAAGTTGGTCAAACTATGGAACTGACTGTTGACGACGGGAAAATTATTTTGTCTCCTCGTAGAAGAAAACCTATTTATTCAGAAAGTTATTTGCTTTCCGGTTTAAATGAGCATACGGCTCATGCCGATGAGATCGCAAGTGTTTCCAGTACAGAGTTAGGTGAATAATGAACTCTTACGTTCCAAGTAGAAACGATATCATTATGCTTGATTTTGAACCGACAAAGGGTAAAGAAATAGGCAAATATCGCCCTGCTCTTGTTCTCTCGAGCCATGAATACAACAAGAAAACAGGGCTTGTTATATGTTGCCCTATCAGTACGAGTATTAGAGGTGGATCAACAGAAGTTCCGGTTGATAACTTAGATAAACCCAGTGTGGTTGCTTCAAGTTTAATCCAAACTTTGTCATGGAAAGAAAGGAAATCAAAATTTGTTATTCAGGCTGAACATGATGTGATGGATGAAGTCTTGGCAAGAATCATTCCATTAATAGGGGCTAATACATTTTTTGAATAAACACTTGGGATCACTGGCAGCTTTTTTATAATTTCGCTTTGAGCTGCCCTTGAAATTATTCCCACCTAAATTACCCAACCACTTGAATTGAGTCGGTGTCCATATATGACATTGACTACAACCCCAACTCCTTCAATTTCCGCGTTATCGTATTCCTTCCCCAACCGAGCAAACGGGCGGCTTCCTGTTTATGCCCACGGGTATATTCCAGCGCGCAATTAAGCAGTGTGCGTTCCAATAATGGCAGCGCATCAGAAAGGAGATCGGTTTTTCCCTCTTTTAACGCCTGTTGCGCCCACTCTGCGAGCAGTTGTGACCAATTATTTTCAGGCGACAGCGCGGAGCGTGAAAGAGGGGAATTTCCTGTTTGCCCTGTGGATTGATTGCCAATCAAATCAGCAGGCAGATCCTGTACCAGTACTTCTTTGCTTGCCGCCATCACCGTCAGCCAGCGACAGACGTTTTCCAGTTGGCGGACATTGCCTGACCACGGCAGCCGCATCAGGGCAAGCTCAGTATCAGGATGCAGCACCTTGGCCTCAACACCCAGCTCTTTAGCGGTCTGTTGCAGGAAATGGTGTGCCAGACGAGGAATGTCTTCCACCCTGTCCCGCAAAGGCGGTAACTGAACACGGATCACATTCAGGCGATGGTAGAGATCTTCCCTGAATTTCCCTTCTGCAACGCGTTGCTCAAGGTTCTGGTGAGTGGCGGCGATGATACGGACATCAACCTTCACGGGGGCATAACCTCCGACGCGATAGAATTGCCCTTCGGCCAGCACCCGCAGCAAGCGAGTCTGGATATCCAGTGGCATATCACCGATTTCATCCAAAAACAGCGAGCCGGCATTGGCTTGCTCAAAACGCCCGTGGCGCACTTGATTCGCGCCCGTAAACGCCCCTTTTTCATGCCCAAACAGTTCGGACTCAATCAAATCTTTCGGGATTGCCGCCATATTCAGCGCAATAAAGGGAGCCGAAGCGCGTGGACTATGACGATGAAGCGCATGGGCAACCAGCTCTTTTCCCGTGCCGGATTCACCATTGATTAACACACTGATAGAAGAGCGGGAAAGACGACCGATAATCCGGTACACCTCCTGCATGGAGGGGGCCTCTCCGATCATATCTGAAACGGATACCGGTGACTGCGGATTGGCAACTGACTGATGTTGTTCCCGATAGTGATTCCGCGCCCGCTCAACCAGTGCAACCGTTTCATCAATATCGAAAGGCTTTGGCAGATAATCAAAGGCACCGTGTTGATAGGCACTGACCGCGGCATCCAGATCAGAATGCGCCGTCATAATGATGACCGGAAGCTGTGGGTGATTCTGTTTTATCTGGTTGAGTAGGGCCAGTCCATCCAGTCCGGGCATGCGGATATCTGACAGAATAACTTCTGGATTATCCTGTGCGGCATGATCCTGTGACAGCGCGGTTAATACGGCATCGGCATTTGCAAAACTGATACACTCTATCCCTGCGCCACTCAGCGCCCGTTCAAGTACCCAGCGGATAGAACTGTCATCATCAACGATCCAGACTTTTCCTCGTTGCATTGTCATCCTCTCCTTCTTGCTCAGTTGTTCCCTGATCGGTTATTTCTTGATAGGCAGGTAAATGGAAAACTCCGTATGCCCGGGCCAACTGGTAAATTCAATTTTGCCAGCATGTTGGTCGATAAGATTACGTGCGATGGATAAGCCGAGTCCAGTCCCACCTTCATACCCACTGATCATGGGATAAAAAAGCGTGTCCTGGATAGGGGGAGGGATCCCCGGCCCGTCATCTTTAATATCAATCCGGGCTGCCAATCGGTAGCGTTCACCCTGTAAGGTAATCTGAAACGCGGTTCGCGTCCTCAGGGTGATCGTTCCTCCTTTCTGACCCAGCGCTTGTAGCGCATTACGCGTGATATTCAGTAACACTTGCTCAATTTGGTCAGGATAATGGGCCAGTTCTGGCAAACTGGGATCATAATCTTTAATCAGCGTGACATTAGCCGGCATTTCCAGTGAGACTAATTGATAGACCCGCTCGACCACATGGTGAATGCTCTGACGGGTTTGCGACCCCGGATGCTGTGGCCCCAGCAAGCGATCAACCAGATTGCGCAGCCTGTCTGCCTGTTCAATAATCACTTGGGTATATTCCCTTAAGGCGGGATCGGGCAGTGCCTTGGCCAGCAACTGTGCGGCTCCCCGCAGCCCACCAAGGGGATTCTTGATTTCATGTGCCAGCCCCCGAACCAATTCCCGCGCAGCCGCCTGCTGTGCTTGTTGTACCTGCTCTTGGCTTAACCGGCGTTGACTGTCCATAGATGCCAGTTCCAGCAGAATAAACTGTTCGGAAATTGGTTGGGCACTGAGCGACATCACATGAGAGCGATTATTGATCACCAGTATGACTTCGTTATCGGTAAAGCCATGACCGTTGCTCAAACTGGAACGCATCAATTCTGTATCCAGCGAAATATAGCTAAACAGGATAGGCAGGGGCGTACCGGATAATTTACGTGAACTTTGTGCCAGAAGTTGCATAGCAGAATGATTGGCGTAGCGAATAATCAAGTCATGATCCAGCACCAAGACGTTGTTTATTTGTGAGTCGAGAATCTGTTCTGCTTTAGGCAAATTAACCATTATCATTCCGTTCCTGCACTTTTTTGGTGCATTGTAGCTTATTTAAACATAGATCAATCAATCCTTCCGTTCAATTCCGGTCATTTCTGTTTGGTGTTACCTAACTGAATGATTGAAACACGCACCCTCATGGGTAATGCAATGTGTAAGGGAAAAGAGCCCATCTCAAGATGGGCCAAAAGTTTCACGGCAACAAAAAAATCACAGTAATGCCATCCAGCACGTGATGAAACATTACCCAATAAGGTTACACACTGTAATACAGTTCAAATTCCAGGGGGTGTGGCGTCATACGGACACGTTCAACTTCCCCGTTTAATAAATTGATATAAGCATCAATCGTATCATCCGTGAAAACACCGCCGCGAGTCAGGAATTCGCGGTCTGCATCCAGTGCAGCCAAGGCGTCTTCCAAAGAAGAGGCCACCGTCGGGATCTCTCGCGCTTCTTCTGCGGGTAGGTCATACAAGTTTTTATCCATTGCATCACCGGGATGAATTTTGTTGATGATGCCATCAAGACCTGCCATCAACAGGGCAGAGAAGGACAGATAAGGGTTCGCTGCGGGATCGGGGAAACGCACTTCAATACGGCGAGCCTTGGTGCTGGCAACAACCGGAATACGGATAGAAGCGGAGCGGTTACGGGCAGAATAAGCCAGCATTACGGGTGCTTCAAAGCCGGGCACCAGACGTTTATACGAATTGGTCGTTGGGTTAGTAAAGGCATTCAATGCGCGGGCATGTTTGATAATACCGCCGATATAGTAAAGGGCCATTTCGGACAGACCACCGTATTTGTCACCCGCAAACAGGTTTGTGCCATTTTTGGACAGTGACATATGACAGTGCATACCTGAACCGTTATCACCCACCAGCGGTTTTGGCATAAACGTCGCGGTCTTGCCAAATTTATGGGCAACATTATGCACCACATACTTATAAATCTGGGTTTCATCCGCTTTTTTGGTCATGGTATTAAAGCGGGTCGCCACTTCGTTTTGTCCGGCAGTGGCGACCTCATGGTGATGGGCTTCAACAACCAACCCCATTTTTTCCATTGTCAGGCACATGGCTGAACGCAGGTCTTGCGAAGAATCCACCGGAGGAACTGGGAAATAGCCGCCTTTAATACCGGGACGATGGCCTTTGTTACCGCCTTCATAGCGTGTACCGCTGTTCCATGCGGCTTCTGTATCATCGATATGATAATAAGAGCCAGAGATGGAATTGCCGAAACGGATATCATCGAACAGGAAGAATTCGGGTTCTGGCCCAAATAAAACGGTATCAGCAAGATCGCTGGCACGCAGGAAATCTTCCGCGCGTTTTGCAATGGAGCGAGGGTCGCGGCTATAACCCTGCATGGTGCCGGGTTCAAGGATATCGCAACGCAGGATCAGGGTGGCATCATGAAAGAAGGGGTCGATCATCGCGGTGCTTGGATCGGGCATCAGCACCATGTCGGATTCATTGATACCTTTCCAGCCACCGATAGACGAACCGTCAAACATTTTGCCATCTTCAAAGAAGTCTTCATTAACTTGGTGGGCAGGGATGGTGATGTGTTGTTCTTTACCTTTGGTGTCAGTAAAACGTAAGTCAATAAACTTCACCTGATGTTCTTCAATCATGGACAAAACATGTTCAACGGACATACTGGACTCTCCTGGAAAAATTAAGGGCGATTATCGATCTCTGTAGGGTCAATTTTGATGAAATCGCGATTGTTTGGGTAAATGCGAAAAGCGTGCCAGTTTTTTAAAATCTTTTAATATCAATGTGCGGAGCTGCCGGAGACAGAAAGTGAATCAGGGGAAGGCACGATTTTAAACGGGTTTGCACCTAATTTGGGAGTGACAACAACAAATATGCACCATTATGGTGCATATGAGCGGGGGTGATTCCAAAAGGTGCAATTTAGCTTTCCTATTTTTTGTCGTGTCTTCAAAAATAGTGGCAATGTTGATTGCACCTGTGGATATGTGGCCTTGAATTTAAGGGGGAGATTTGAATGGCTTATTTATCAACCCCGTTAATACAAAAAGTTTTTTTCTTACCTTCTTGCATCAATATGTCACCTAATTTCTTTGCTTCATCATTATGGTATGAAGCCGCGTATTCATATGATTCCTGAAATATTGTACCGATGGTTGTCGGGGTTCCAAGATTATAGGTGATGCCATCCACGGTTATATGCAGATTTTTAGTTTCAAATAACGATTTTACCTTCTGATAATTCCCTTCTACATTGGTGTTAACAGAAAGATACCAATAAAAAAGAGTAGAGAAAGAATCATCTTTATCATGTTCTTCCCAATAAAATGCCTTGGTTGAATCAATGAGTGTATTATCCTTAATTGATCTGTAATTTCCATAAGCCACTCTAGCATTATTTCCTGATTCATATCCCCAAGCATCGCCTACAGTCAGGGCGAGAGCATGAAAGCCTGTTTTTTGAACGATCCGTGCAAATAAAATACTGATTGATACTTTAACAAAACCGAATTGAGTGATATTCACCCTATAATTAATTGCGTTGCATACAAATTAAGGTCAAAAAACGTTCGTGCTCTCGCC
>NZ_JAQRFK010000032.1 GCF_028598745.1 Xenorhabdus sp. IM139775 | reverse complement strand
CCCCCTTAAAGTGTAACAGGCTAGCATGTTAGCACCTTTCAATCGGCCAATATTTCTGCCGTTTTTTATTTATGAGTAGGCTCGAAAAATTTTTGCAAGAAAATGCAACATCAGGTTATTTTTTCGAGCCAGTTTCATAAATTTGACTAACGATATTTTATTTCTCTTCTTTTTCTTCATGCTTATTGGCACTGACATTCAGTCCCAAAATACGCATAAAGGAAAAAAAATGAAACAACAAGGATTTACATTAATTGAAGTAATGGTTGTCATGGCTATCGTATCTATTCTCGGTGCAATTGCCATTCCCAGTTATCAGGGATATATCCAAAAAGCAGCATTAACCGATATGTTACAAGCCATTGTGCCTTATAAATCGGGAGTGGAACTGTGTCGCTTTGACGCTGAAAATTACAAAGATTGTCACTCCGGTCATCCCTCTATCCCATCAGGCCACAATAGCCGCTATATCAGCACGATCTCAGTAAAAGAGGGGGAAATCCTTGTAGTGGGACACCAGAATCTCAAGGGACTTCAGGCCACATTGAAACCCATCCAAGATACAAAGACTGGCCTGACTCAATGGAAAGCAATTTGTGAGTCTGAAAATGAATCGTTAAAAATAAAATGCCAGGAAACATTGAAAGTTTAAACTTCGCCTTTCACTGCCAATCGGCTTTAAATTGCAGAGAAAATGCTTAAGTCATATCAATATTAAAGGAATAAAGTTAATGATAAATAAGGATCATCTCTTGATGGAAAAAGAAATAAAAGAACTGTGCCAACGACATCAGGCGATTATTATCAAGAAAGATGTTCACACGATCACAATTGCCTGTAGTCAATCACCTAATGAGGATTTCATCGCCGCACTGAGATTTATTTCAGGTTTAATCGTTAATGTAGATATTTGGCCACAAGCAAAAATAGAATCTGGGCTGACACAAGGGAATTCATTCATATCAGCACAAAATTACTGTTCAGAAAGTGATAAAGAAGAGCCGTACCGTATAGGGCACCTTGATAACAATTATGCCCGTCATCATAATGCAATACAAACAAGCGCCCACCATGATGAAGAAATAGACACACCAGTTATTCAGTTAATTAATCAGACGATCTTAACTTCAATACAAAAAAGGGCTTCAGATATTCATTTTGAGCCTTCTCAACGTGGCTATCAAATACGTATTCGGGTTGATGGTGCATTACATACCCTGCAAGCGCCTCCTCCTCAAATGAATACAGGTATCCCTGCCCGCTTAAAAATCATGGCAAAACTCAATATTGCTGAAAAACGCCAGCCACAAGATGGGCAATTTGACTGGAATGACAACAAAAACAGTTATGCGATACGTATATCAACACTTCCCACACTCCATGGAGAAAAAATCGTCCTGCGTATTTTAAATACCATACACCAATTAGCCTTGGAACAATTGGGGCTGCCTGAATCACCATTACAACTTTTAAAACAAAAACTCCAGTTACCACAAGGGATGATTTTAGTAACAGGCCCAACCGGCAGTGGAAAAACCGTCACACTGTATAGCTGCTTGCGGTATTTAAATCAGGCTAAAAAGAATATCTGTAGTGTCGAAGATCCCGTTGAAATTCCCTTAGATGGCATCAACCAAACACCGGTTAATAACAAGATTGGCCTCGATTTTGCCAAAGTCCTCAGGGCATTATTACGGCAAGATCCCGATATCATCATGGTTGGTGAGATCCGTGACAACGAAACCGCCGAAATATCAATGAAAGCAGCACAAACGGGTCACTTGGTTTTATCAACACTGCATACCAATTCCACTATTGATACGTTATCTCGCCTGTATAATCTGGGCATCTCTGGCTATACCACAGCTTCATGTGTGAAATTGATCATCGCACAACGGCTGGTTCGTAAGCTCTGCCCCCATTGCCGGCAGCAAGACAGTATTCCCACAATAATCCCTGATATGACTCACTCAACAAAGGGAGCTGCTCCAGTAAGATCGGGTTCTATAAAACAATCGCTTTCGATAAAAAAATGGCATGCGGTTGGCTGTGACCACTGCTTTTCTGGCTACTACGGCAGAACCGCCATCTATGAATTTCTCGAAGTCAAACCTGAACTCCAGCAAGCCCTGTCTGACAGTTCTAACGCCAGCCATTCACATTTACTTGCCTCTCAGCAGGATGCAACGCTTTTTTCAGCGGGGCTGACATTAGTGGAAAAAGGAATAACGACGCTTGAAGAGATTTATCAGATTACGGGTCATGAAACAGTATGAAAATAGAATATATTTACCAATGGCAAGCCATTAACAAAAACGGAAAAGCGATAAAAGGAGAGTGTATTGGTCACAGCAAAAAAAGTGTATTCCAGCACCTCAGCCATCTCGAGCTTCAGCCCTATACCATTAAATGTAAAAAAATCATTTATTACAGCCAAAAGGAAATGGCCTATCGCCTCCATTTCATTCACCAATTAAGCACATTACTGACGTCAGGCATCCCTTTACTCAAGGGATTGTCTATTCTATTACAAGAGTGTAAACATGCTCTCTGGCGATGTGTCTTGGCGGACATGATTCAGAAAATTCGTCAGGGAGAATCATTCTCCGCAACTCTCGAACAGTATCCAAAATTATTTCCTCCCTTGTTCTGTCAACTTATTGCAGTAGGCGAGCAAACTGGCCAGCTTGAAAATTGCTGCCAATTAATCATTAACCGACTGGAGCAACAGAATACGTTGAGGAAGAAAATTCAGAAAGCGTATCACTATCCCTTGATAGTCGCTTGTGTGAGCCTTTTGGTGATTATTTTGATGTTGATTTTCGTTCTGCCAGAATTTCGACAAGTCTATTCTTCGTTAAATGCCACTCTGCCCCTGTTAACCCAGTGGGTTCTATCTGGTTCTGATTTATTGATCCATCATGGGATATTACTACTGTTAATAATACTGATATCGTTAATGAGTTATCTATGGCTACGCCATCGTTTTCCTATTCTTAAAGTAAAAGAAAAAATGCTTTTCCTGAGGCTTCCCATTTTTAAGCAACTCACTATTTATCAACAGACCAATCAAATATTTCATATCCTGTTTATGACACAAAAAGCGGGATTAACACTCATGACAGGGCTTGAATGTGCTCTAAATGCAACTCAGCACCCTGTTTTTATTACTGGCGTAAAAAGCCTGCACCGGCAAATTCAACAAGGCATATCAATGAGTGAGGCATTAAAACAAACAGCCTATTTCCCTTCGCTATGCCAACAATTTGTCACGATAGGTGAAGAATCAGGAGAATTAGAATTATTTCTATTCAATCTTGCACAATGGTATCAAGAAAAATCAATCAACCTTGCTGATAGTTTGGTTCAATTATTGGAGCCTTTGTTGATGTTGATAATGGCCTTGATTGTCGGTTTATTATTACTGGCGATGTACCTGCCTATTTTTCAATTAGGCGCAATATTAACGTAACAAGGTATTTACATGTTCTGTTATTTCCTCTTAAGGTCGCAATAACAGGAATTGTACGTGTTTGTTTATAGCTCATCTGCTTTCCTTGGGTTACAATTTGATTATGCTATCAAAGATATTTAAAGGGATAGAATGACTTATATTGTTGCACTTACAGGTGGGATCGGTAGCGGTAAAACGACTATCTCTAATGTATTTTCATCCCTTGGTGTCCCGCTTGTTGATGCAGATATTATCGCCAGAGATGTTGTCGCATCTGGCACTCCCGCATTACAAGCAATCACAGCGCACTTTGGGTCCACCATATTACTACCCGATGGCAACCTTAATCGTACCATGTTGCGCCAAAAAATTTTTTCTGCCCCGGAAGAGAAACAGTGGCTCAATGCCCTGTTACATCCACTGATCCAAATAGAAACACAGCGGCAATTAAACCAAGTGACTGCCCCCTATGCCATATGGGTGGTTCCTCTGTTAATTGAAAACAATTTAATGCATTTGGCAGATCGTATTTTAGTTGTCGATGTCCCAACTGAAGTACAGATTAACCGAACAATGGCTCGTGATGGCGTGAGCCGTGGGCAAGTCGCAAATATTCTGGCTGCACAGGCCAGCCGTCAGGACAGACTGGAAAAGGCAGATGATGTTATCGTTAACCACAACAGTGAACAGGGCATTACCCCCCGAGTGGCCGAGTTACATCAACAGTATTTAAAACAAGCACAATCAGTCAGACAGGAAAACCGTAATGAGTGATGCAACCGCTACGATTATTTTTGAACATCCACTCAATGAAAAAATGCGTTCATGGTTGAGGATTGAGTCTTCACTGCAACAGTTGGAAAAACAACGCCAGCTAGATTCTCAGGCAAGCAGCCTCGCGTTTTTCCGTACCATTGCCGAATTAATTGAGATCCTAGAACGCGGTGAAGTCCGTTCTGAGCTATTGAAAGAGTTGGATCGCCAGCAGACGAAATTAAAACAATGGCTCAGTGCGCCAAATGCCGATACCGCGATGATCCATCATTTGACCAAGCAGCTTAAAGAACGCAGTATTGCCTTAAACCAAGCCCCCCGGCTTAGTCAGTATATTAAAGAAGATCGGATGATCAGCATGGTACGCCAACGACTCAGCATCCCCGGGGGATGTTGTAGTTTTGACTTACCAACATTGCATCTGTGGCTACATTTACCACAATCCGTCAGGGATGAATCTGTCAAAACCTGGCTAGATAGCCTGCATCCATTACAGCAAGCCTTGGAAAGTATTCTGGAACTTATACGCCATTCTGCCATTTTCACCCCTAAAGCCAGTCACAATGGATTTTATCAAGGGAATGCAGATGAAGCTGATTTGCTGAGATTAAAATTGGATGTTGTACCAAGTGCATTGGTTTACCCACAAATCTCCGGCTATAAAACACGCTTCGCCATCCGTTTCTTACCAATGGATAGTGAGCATGGTGTTGTCCCTGCCCATTTGTCATTTGAATTGGCCTGCTGTTAACATATATCCAATAAATTTCAAGTTGCAGCACGGGAACGCTTTCCCGTAGTACAGCTAATTCTATGAACTACGTCACTGGATTTCTCCGTTGATTTCCTTGTTGAATAGTGAGTTCAGCCAACAAAGCTGCGGCGTGAGAATGGACAGCGTGGCTTTCAACTTAAACGGGAGAAAATAATATGTCTGAAGTATTGACTGTCGAATGTCCAACATGTGGCAACACAGTAATATGGGGAGAAATTAGCCCATATCGCCCATTTTGCAGCAAACGTTGCCAGTTAATCGACTTGGGGGAATGGGCCAATGAGGAAAAAACAATACCAAGCCAAAGCGACAGTTCAGAAAATGATGACTGGAGCGAAGAACCAAAATAATACAGGTAATATTATCAATATCATATAACGGATATTATAGCGGCGCCTATTTGGCGCCGCGGGATATTACGCACATCCATTCAAGACGCTTTAACAGGAACTATTTTGGGTTAGAAAACTGACAATGCTACGGTTTGCCGGTGGAAATTCATCAGCCACTAACTCTGATTGTAAAACCCAACGGGAAGGCTGCCCTTCTTTACCAAATGGCTCGTCTTTCCATTCATCAACCAGAAAAAAATCAAGTATGATGCTTCTGTCAGGAAAATCATGTTTAATGGTATCAATTAACTCACAGTGCGTTACCGTGATCCCAACCTCTTCCTTTAATTCTCGAATCAATGCTTGTTCAGGTGTTTCCCCCTGTTCAAGTTTTCCGCCGGGAAATTCCCAAAAGCCGCCCATATGTGAATCAATGCTACGCTGAGTGATAAAAATTTCATCACCGCTATTTCTAATGATACCTGCTGCAATATGCAGATGTTTTTTTTCCATAATCGTTTTTCTTGCAGTTTATTATTCAACCTGAGTGACTATCTCTTGCAGATTACATTAGCATTCGTTTAAGCCGCAAATTTGTATTCAATCAAGCAGTGCCAATGATGACTGGAGCCGTCAATGCATTGACACTACTGGTTATTTACTCATTATTGACGGATTCACTTTACTTATAAACGGCCATGGCAATGCTTATATTTTTTGCCGGAACCACATGGGCAAGGATCATTGCGTCCAACTTTACGCTCTCCCGTTGACATTTGAGCTTCTGCTTGTGACATCAACGCACCCTGTTCAACTTCATGGCTCAAATGTTGCTGCCTTGCCAAACGTTCAGCTTCTTCACGACGCTGTTGTTCTAACGCCTCAACTTCTTCCGGCATTCTGACCTGAACTTTGCTCAAGGTACTGATCACTTCATATTTCAGTGATTCCAGCATGTTGGCAAACATGGCAAAAGATTCGCGTTTGTATTCCTGTTTTGGATCTTTCTGTGCATAACCACGCAGATGAATGCCTTGGCGCAGGTAATCCATTGCAGCCAAATGCTCTTTCCACAATGTGTCCAGGGTTTGCAGCATGATACCTTTTTCAAAACTACGCATCATTTCTGCACCGACGATCTCTTCTTTCTGCTGATAGATTTCGATCGATTGCTCAAGAATACGTTCACGCAACGTTTCTTCGTGCAATTGAGGCTCTTTATCCAGCCACTCTTTAATCGGCAGATCCAAATCAAACTCGTTGACTAAACGTTCCTGCAAGCCTTCAACGTCCCACATTTCTTCCAGTGACTGCGGTGGAATATAAGCATCAATGGTTACCTTGAAGACATCTTCGCGAATGCTGGTGATGGTTTCGCTGACATCGCTCACATCCAGCAAGTCGTTACGTTGAGCATAAATTGCGCGACGCTGATCGTTCGCAACATCATCATATTCCAGCAATTGTTTACGGATATCAAAGTTACGGCTCTCAACTTTACGTTGAGCATTAGCAATCGCTTTAGTCACCCACGGATGTTCAATCGCTTCTCCCGGCTGCATACCCAGTTTACGCATCATGCCCGTCACACGATCGGATGCAAAAATGCGCATCAAGGAGTCTTCCATTGAGAGATAGAAGCGTGAAGAACCGGCATCCCCCTGACGCCCCGCACGACCACGTAACTGGTTATCAATACGGCGTGATTCATGACGCTCTGTACCGACAATATGTAAACCGCCCGCAGCCAATACTGCATCATGACGCTCTTGCCACTCTGCCTTGATTTTCTCGATTTGCGCTTCCGTTGGCTCTTCCTGTTTAGCGACTTCCGACTGCCAGCTTCCTCCCAACACGATGTCAGTACCACGTCCCGCCATGTTGGTTGCAATAGTCACGGTACCAGCCTGACCCGCCTGCGCGATGATGTCAGCTTCCATGGCATGGAATTTTGCGTTCAGGACGTTATGGTTAATGCCAGCTTCCGTTAATGCCTTAGACACAAGTTCTGATTTTTCAATCGAGATTGTCCCCACCAAAACAGGCTGACCACCGTTTGTCCGCTCTTTGATATCTTCAATGATCGCCTCAATTTTTTCCGCTTCTGTCATGTAGACCAGATCCGATAAGTCCTGACGGATCATCGGGCGATTGGTTGGAATGACGATGGTATCTAGTTTATAAATGGATCTGAATTCGAAGGCTTCCGTGTCGGCAGTACCTGTCATCCCTGCCAATTTTTCATATAAACGGAAATAGTTCTGGAAGGTGATTGAAGCCAGCGTCTGGTTTTCATTCTGAATATCGACACCTTCTTTAGCTTCCACCGCCTGATGCAGACCATCAGACCAACGGCGCCCTTGCATGGTACGCCCGGTATGTTCATCAACGATGATGACTTCACCATCTTTAACAATATAATCAACATCACGGGTAAACAGGGCGTGGGCACGCAGCGCGGCGGTTACATGGTGCATCAGCATGATATTGGTCGGTGAATACAAGGACTCGCCTTCCTCCATCAATTTGGCATCCACCAATAACTCTTCAATCAATATCAGACCACGCTCTGTCAGATTGACTTGACGTGATTTTTCATCAACTGAGAAATGGCCTTCTCCCTGAAATGTCTCTGAATCCTCTTTTTCCTGACGTACCAAGTTCGGGATCAGTTTATCTACTTTGATATAAAGCTCAGAACTGTCTTCCGCTGGCCCTGAAATAATCAATGGGGTACGCGCTTCGTCGATCAGAATGGAGTCAACCTCATCCACCAGCGCGTAGTGCAGTTTGCGCTGAACGCGATCTTCCGGACTAAATGCCATGTTGTCACGCAGATAGTCAAAACCAAATTCATTATTGGTGCCGTAAGTGATATCCGTCGCATACGCTTCACGTTTTGCCGGCGCTGGCATACCCGGTAAGTTAATGCCGACGCTCAAGCCAAGGAATTCAAACAGTGCGCGGTTATTTTCAGCATCGCGCTGTGCCAGGTAATCATTCACGGTAACAACGTGGACACCTTTCCCAGTTAGCGCGTTCAGATAAGCAGGCAATGTTGCGGTCAGTGTCTTACCTTCACCTGTACGCATCTCTGCAATACAGCGTTCATTCAATACCATCCCGCCCAGTAACTGAACATCAAAGTGACGCATACCGAATACACGTTTACTGGCCTCACGCACCGTTGCAAACGCTTCCGGCAGAATTTGCTCCAGTGACTCTCCCTCTTTTAAACGGGCACGAAATTGCGCCGTTTTCGCTTTCAGTTCTTCATCAGAGAGTTTTTCAAAGCCCGGCTCCATATGGTTGATCACATCAACCATTTTGCGCAAACGGCGCAAGGTACGGTCATTACGACTACCAAAAATTTTTGTCAGTAATTTAATCAGCATAATTAGTACATCTCAGATAGGGCTATTGTTGTAGCCAATCAATCATTTTTAAAAGTTGCCTTATTAAACTTAGGATGAATAAGACAGCAGCATTAAAGCAAAAATAGATGATTAAGTGTTGGCCCGGCCCTAATTCCCTGAACTTTTGCGACCCAAATAGCTGGAGTATGGGTATCAGGAAGCACAAGATCCACCATCGCAACATCTGAGATAATTTTTTCAAACGACGCTGGGGCTTGTGTCAGCATGGCATGCAACGTATCCAGCATAAGTTGTTGCATGGATGGGGAAGAAATCCGATGACTTTCGTTTGCGCTTTCGTTCCTGACTGGCTCAGTAACCGAAAAAGCAAAAGAAAGTTGACGGATCACATTACGGACGGCATGTTGCTGCCAGTGATTTAAATAATGAGAAGATTGGCGCTGGACACTTTTAAATTGCAGCAAGTGTAATTTAAATAAGTGTTCAAAAGAGGAAAATGCCTGATGACGGCTACCTTGGGCAGAAGAAGTATTTGTATGATGTAGGCTTTCTGCCACTCCAGCGAAAACAGTAGGAACACCGATCCCTGTAGCAACCATGCCCAGCAAAAGGTGAGACCAAAAATAACGCCTACCAAATTGTCGCCAAAGATTTAAAATACTCATTAATCCTTCATTAATAAATACTGGAACTGCCTCTATTATGCGAGATAGCCACCCACAATCACTGGATAAGCTATTTGAAGATGCGGCAACTGTCGGAAAAAGCCCTCTTCAAACCATTCAACAACATGCCATCGCATTATTGAAACTCAACCGTGCCGTTCTCAGTTTGCTTCCTGCACAATTGCACCCGTGGTGCAGAGTTGCCAATTATCGCAAACAAATTCTGGTACTGGAAGCAGGAAATGCCAGTTGGATGACTCGGCTCCGGTATGAAATTCCTGTTTTGCTGTCTACATTGAGAAGCGAAATTCTACCATCTTTATCCTCAATCGACATCAGGATTAACCCATCATTAATGGTTAAGTGTGATAATAATGAACAAGGTTTCTCAAAATCGACCACAAAAGTATTCAGTAATGATAATCAGGAATTACCAAAGCGCCAGCTCACTCACGAAAGTGCAAAAACATTAATGATGCTGGCCGAAAACAGCCCTGAAAAATTGAAAAGGACACTGGAGAGGTTGGCTGCACTGGCCGGAGAGGGTACCAGTACAGCCAAAAAAAAGCACTAACGCTGGGTGAAAAATAGCAGCGAAAAGAGCGTAATAGATAACATAACCCACTGGTGCATCATGCCAACACCAGTGATGGAGCACGGAAAGCCAGTGGCATTTCAGCTTCATCTTCAAATGTGACAAATTCCCAAGCGCTTTCATGCGCTAAGACGGTTTGCAACAGTTGGTTGTTCAGTGCATGGCCTGATTTGAACGCAGTAAAAGCGCCAATAATATTATAGCCACACATGAACAGATCGCCGATGGCATCCAGCATCTTATGGCGAACGAATTCATCTTCAAAACGCAAGCCATCTTCATTGAGCACACGGTAGTCATCAACGACAATCGCGCAATCAAAGCTGCCTCCAAGGCACAAGCCTTTGGATTGTAAGTACTCAATATCGCGCATAAATCCAAAAGTACGCGCACGACTAATCTGGCGAACAAACGAATCGGCTGAAAAATCCAGACTATAACGTTGTGAGCTGGCATCAATCGCTGGGTGATTAAAATCAATGGTAAAATCCAGACTGAAACCATGATAGGGTGCCAATTCAGCCCATTTATCACCGTCTTCCACACGAACGCTTTCTTTCATGCGCACGAATTTCTTCGCGACATTCAGCTCTTCAATACCCGCATCCAATAACAGGAAAACAAACGGGCTGGCGCTGCCGTCCATAATCGGGATTTCTGGGGCATCAACTTCAATAACAATATTGTCGATCCCTAATCCTGCCAGCGCTGCATTCAAATGCTCAACGGTTGAAATACGCACATTATGCTCATTCACCAGACAAGTACAGAGCATAGTATCACGCACAGATTTGGCATTCGCCGGAAAATCAACCGGAGGATTCAAGTCAGTACGACGATAGATGACCCCGGTATTGGCCGGCGCTGGACGCATTGTCAGCGTGACTTTCTTACCGGTGTGCAAACCGACGCCGGTCGCTTGAACAATACGTTTTAGTGTCCTTTGTTTGATCATCGTTTATATCTCGCAATGTTACTTATCCCGCCAATCACTATAAGGTATGACTGGCAGGACAGTTTAGCACAAAAAGCGGAGAAGCCAATTTTTTAGCAATCAATCAGCCTGCTTACGCAAAAAAGCAGGAATGTCCAGATAATCTGGCTCTTTGCTTGTATGTGCATTTTGATCATTGACAACTTTTGCTGCTGTTTTGCCCTCATCAGACAATGAAGAGATTCCGCCCGGCATCTGCTGGTAACGGCGATCAATCGTGTTTGCCTGAGGTGCCTTGTTATTGGTCACCAGCGTAATTTCCGGACGTTTGTCCATGCCAATACCGGTTGCCACAACGGTCACACGCAGCTCATCATTCATTTCTGGATCCAATGACGTACCGATAACCACCGTCGCATTATCAGAAGCAAATGCGCGGATTGTGTTACCAACCGTTTCAAATTCATCCAAACGCAGGTCAAAGCCCGCGGTAATGTTAACCAGAACGCCGCGCGCACCAGAAAGATCAATATCTTCCAGCAATGGGCTGGAAATCGCCATTTCTGCTGCTTCTTCCGCACGATCTTCGCCTTGGGCGATACCTGACCCCATCATGGCGTAACCCATTTCTGACATCACGGTACGAACGTCAGCGAAGTCAACGTTCATCAGACCCGGGCGAGTAATCAGTTCAGCAATACCCTGCACGGCACCTTTCAGAACATCATTGGCTGCGCCGAAGGCATCCAACAGGGAAATACCGCGTCCCAGGACTTTCAATAATTTGTCATTCGGGATGGTGATCAATGAGTCCACATGTTTGGACAATTCAGTGATCCCTTGTTCCGCGAAGGCCATACGTTTTTTGCCTTCGAAATTAAATGGCTTAGTCACGACAGCAACGGTCAAGACACCAAGTTCTTTGGCAATTTCAGCGACAACAGGTGCTGCCCCCGTTCCCGTACCGCCCCCCATCCCTGCGGCAATAAATACCATGTCTGCACCTTCCAGTGCGGTACGCAGTGATTCGCGGTCTTCTTCTGCGGCAGTACGGCCAACCTCAGGGTTTGCACCAGCGCCTAATCCTTTCGTAATGCCGTTGCCAATCTGGATAGTCTGACCAACAGCCGACTTACGCAGTGCCTGAGCATCCGTGTTAACCGCAAAGAAGTCAACACCTTCAATACGCTCACGCACCATGTGCTCCACAGCATTACCGCCGCCGCCGCCGACGCCGATGACTTTAATCACCGCGTCATTGGTTAATTCCAGTGGTTCAAACATAATTTCTCTCCGTTTTATGCCTTTATATCGAGGCCAACGACATGGTTGTCGCGGCTTCTGTATAAAAAATCAAAATTCTTTTCTCAGCCAGTTGCTGATTTTCTTAAACCAGCCGCTCACTGACGTTCTTTTATCGGCATCAGAATCTCCGCCAAGGTGGGATTCTTTACCATAATGCAGAAGCCCAACTGCTGTTGAGTAGCAAGGCTCCTGCACATAATCTGTCAGTCCAGTGATGTTCAGGGGACGACCAATGCGGACTTGGGTATGGAATACCCGTTGGGCACATTCGGCCAAACCATCAATCTGGGCTCCTCCCCCTGTCAGGACAATCCCTGCTGCCAGGTGGTGCTTCACGCCCTGCTGCCGCAATTGCTCCTGCAATCGCAAAATCTCATCATTCACTAAATTCAGCAGTTCGGTATAACGGGGTTCGATAACTTCAGCCAGTGTTTGACGTTGCAAGCTACGGGGAGGACGTCCTCCCACACTTGGAACTTCTACATTTTCATCCTTACTTACTATCGAACCCAATGCGCAGCCATGACGAACCTTGATGGTTTCTGCATCACTTGGAGGAGTACCAAACGCGTAGGCGATATCACTGGTGACGACATTGCCCGCATAAGGAATAACCTTGGTATGACGCAATGCGCCGCCGGTATAGACCGCAATATCCATCGTCCCGCCGCCGATATCAACGACACAGACCCCCAATTCACGTTCATCTTCGGTTAACACAGCATAACTTGCCGCCAGTCCTGCAAAAATAAGTTGATCAACTTTCAACCCACAACGTTCAACGGCTTTTACAATATTTTTCGCCATGTCGTTATGGCAGGTAATCAAGTGGACTTTCGCCTGCATACGCACACCCGAGAGCCCAACCGGATTCTTGATCCCCTCTTGATAGTCAATCGCGTATTCCTGTGGGATCACATGCAAAATACGGTGTTCGTCACGAACACGAACTGACTTAGCGGTATGGACAACACTGTCCACATCATCTTGTGTGACTTCTTCTTCCGAAACCGGCACCATGCCTATTTCGTTCTGGCAACTAATATGTTTGCCGGAAAGCGCCAGATAGACTGAAGAAATCTGGCAATCTGCCATGAGTTCAGCCTGATCAATCGCACGCTGTACGCATTTGACGACCGATTCAAGATCGTTGACACCGCCTTTATCCATGCCGCGGGATGGGCAACTTCCTACGCCGATAATATTAACCATACCATCGGGCAGAATTTCACCAACCAGGGCAGATACCTTTGCTGTACCGATCTCAAGGCCAACTACCAATTTTCTGTCCGTTGATTTGATCATCGTTATTCTGCCTGTCTCTGTATTATTACCCGTCACTGTTTGTTTTCTTGCCCGTTCATTAAAACTGGCGTATCAGTTAATAAAGAAGCCCAACCTACCGCCGCACCGCTGTCATAACGTAAGTCAACATAAGCCACACGTTTTTCAGTGTTTTTCAACAACACAGGATAAAGTTCAACAAAACGTCTCACTTGTCCTATTTCAGCTCGATTTCCTAACTCCAAACGGATATCGTTATCCAATATGAGTTGCCAGGAATGGCGCGCTGTCATGATCACTGCTTTCAGTTTCATCTGGTGCTTTTCAAGAAAAGGCGCTATGTAGTGATATTTATCCAATACGTCTTTTTCTTTACCCTCTGGCCCGTATAACAGCGGATATTGCCCGTGTGCACTACGCTCCACAGGTAAGCTGAATACCCGACCTTCAGCATCCAGCAGTTGGGTATCATTCCAGCGCGCATAAGGCACGTATTCTACCAGATGTATTTTAAGTTCATCAGGCCATTGTTTACGTACAGTGACTTGCCGAATCCAAGGCAATTGTTCAATCTTTTCTTGAATGACGTTGACATCCTGAGTCATAAATGTTCCGGGAGATCTCAGGGACAAAATAGCCTGCCTTACATCATCATCCGTGGTGTAATGGAGTTCACCCGTCAACACCAGCTTTGAGAGCGGTAATCGGTTAGGATCTTTCATCCAGTCCAGTGTCATCCAGCCCCCCCATATGATGGTGCCAACCACCATCAAGAAGAAAAGGATCCCTGCCAGATAGTAACCATTACTGGGACGATATCCTTGGGCTTCATTCCCCCGCTCCCGGCTATTCCAGGCTGCCTGCGACATATTAACCAGCCAACTCCAAAATTCTCGCGGCGAGTTGAGAAAAACTTAGCCCAGCCTGACGCGCAGCAATGGGGACAAGACTATGGCTCGTCATGCCGGGGGAGGTGTTAGCCTCCAACAAGTAGAAGTTACCCTGACCATCATCCATGATATCGACTCGCCCCCAACCACGACATCCCAGCGCCTTATATGCCTTTGATGCGATATCTAACAGCGCCTGCTCTTTTTCCGCACTCAAGCCACTTGGACAAAAATATTGCGTTTGGTTGGAAATGTATTTTGCATCGTAATCATAAAACACGTCCGGAACCTGAATACGGATAGAAGGCAGGGCTTCATCCCCCAAAAAACCGACAGTATATTCGGGGCCAAACAGCCATTTTTCAACCAACACATCCGTATCGTGTTTAAATGCCAGCGCCAATGCGCCACGCAATTCGGCATACTCATTCACCTTGCTCATCCCAACACTGGAGCCTTCCAGATTCGGTTTGACCATTAATGGCAGGCCTAATTCTTGAACATATTCTTTGAGTTGAAAATCATTAAGTTGTTCAAATTTTTGAGCATTAATGACGACATAAGGTGAAACAGGCAGTTTTGCCCCCTGCCATAGCTGTTTTGTGCGCAATTTATCCATTGACAAGGCAGATGCCATCACTCCGCTGCCGGTATAAGGAATTTGCAAAAATTCCAGCACCCCCTGCAACGTGCCATCCTCACCACCGCGACCATGCAGTGCGATAAAGACTTTATTGAATCCTTCTTCTTTGAGTTTAGTCACATCAAAGTCTTTTGTATCAACTGGGCAAGCATTAATTCCCGCTTCCTTCAGCCCTGCCACAACTGCCTGCCCTGATTGCAATGAAACTTCGCGTTCAGCGGACGTTCCGCCCAACAGAACAGCAACCTTATCAACCATGATGTTCTCCCTCATAAAAAGATGGCTGTAATTTTGTTTCAGCCAAATTGCGCGCTATTTTACCGATATTACCGGCACCCTGTACCAAGATTAAGTCATTGTTTTCTATCACCTGTGACAGGATGGCTGAAATTTGATCGGGGTCTGATACAAAAATCGGGTCCAACTTGCCACGACTGCGGATAGTACGGCATAAAGAACGGCTGTCCGCGCCCGGGATCGGCGTTTCACCTGCGGCATACACATCCAACATTAATAGAACGTCTACCTGACTCAAGACATTGGCAAAATCATCATATAAATCACGAGTTCTTGTATAACGGTGTGGCTGGAATACCATGACAATACGTTTATCCTCCCAACCCGCTCGTGCCGCTTTAATCGTGGCATCAACTTCTGTTGGGTGATGACCATAATCATCGACCAACATCACGCTACCTTCTTTGTCATTGATATGTTTGAGAGGAAAATCTCCCAGAAAATCAAAGCGGCGCCCAGTTCCCTGAAATTCTGCCAGCGAAGCAAGGATCGCAGTATCCTCAATGCCTTCTTCTGTCGCCACTGCGACGGCTGCCGCCGCATTCAGCGCATTGTGGCGCCCGGGGGCATTAAGTACTACATGCAGATCGGGCAAATCAGATCGGCTGATGGTGAAAAACCCCTGAGCCGCTTTTTGCTCATAATGGGTAATGCGAACGTCGGCTTCCTCACTGAAACCATAGGTCGTGATATAACGCCCAATCCGCGGAATCAGCTCTTTCACGACCGGATCGTCAATACACATCACAGCACGCCCATAAAATGGCAGGTTATGCAGGAAGTTAACGAATGTCTGTTTCAGGATTTCGAAATCACCCTGATAGGTATCCATGTGGTCAGCTTCAATATTGGTGACAACCGCCATCATGGGCTGCAAATGCAAGAATGAAGCATCACTTTCATCGGCTTCCGCGATCAAATAGCGGCTGCTGCCTAGACGAGCATGTGTACCCGCTGCTTTCACCAACCCACCATTCACAAAGGTGGGATCAAGACCCGCCTGTGCATAAATGCCCGTAATCATTGCCGTCGTCGTGGTTTTTCCATGCGTTCCCGCAATCGCAATACCGTGGCGGTAACGCATCAGCTCTGCCAGCATTTCCGCACGACGGATGACCGGAATTCGCGCTTCACGCGCCGCCACTATTTCTGGGTTTTCCGCCGAAATAGCGGTAGATGCTACGACGACGCTGGCATCCCGCACATTTTCTGGACGATGATTGAAATAAATTGTTGCCCCTAATGCGATCAGTTGTTGTGTGACCGGATTGGGTGCCAGATCAGAACCACTTATCTGATAACCTTCATTAGCCAACACCTCGGCGATACCACCCATGCCAGCACCCCCGATGCCAACAAAGTGGATATGCCTGACTTTTCTCATTTCAGGCACTGAAGCTCTTAATTTCGCCAACTGTTGTGTATTCACGTTTTAATCTTCACTCGTTATGTTTACATCACCGTTCTACTCGGAACGGCCTGAATAATTTTCTGCCACATCATTCAACGCCGCTGCGACACGCTCAGTGGCATTGATAATGGCGACTGTGCGGGCTTTTTCTGCCATTTCCAGCAATTGTGGACGTTGCCACTGAGTCAATAACTCGACGACCGCATCAACCGTAAATTCGGGTTGTTCAAGTATCTTTGCGGCACCGGCTTTTTCCAAAGGCAAGGCGTTCCAATATTGCTGCCGATCTTTATGTTGGAAAGGAATAAAAATCGCCGGTAAACCTGCGGCGGAAACTTCACTGACCGTCAGTGCACCAGAACGGCAAACAACAATATCTGCCCACGCATAAGCCTGCGCCATATCATCAATAAATTCAGTCACTTTGAATTCAGACTGGACTGAATTTTCATATTTTTCCTGCGTTTCTTCTCTGGCACCCTTTCCTGCCTGATGCCATAAGGTGATTTTATCGCCCAAGCGAGCCGCCACCCCTGGCATCGTTTGGTTCAGAACCCTTGCTCCCTGACTACCGCCAACCACAAGCACCCGAACCGGCCCTTCGCGCCCAGCCAGACGCTGCATGGGTTCCGGCAATGCCAATACGTCTTCCCTGACGGGGTTGCCGACCACCGGTGCGGTCGGGAATGCGCCCGGAAATGCCTGTAAAACCGTTTTGGCAATTTTGGCTAACCAACGATTCGTTAGCCCCGCAATGCCATTCTGCTCATGCAGTACAACCGGAATACCGCACAACCAGGCCGCTATTCCACCCGGCCCGGAGACATACCCCCCCATTCCCAGCACAACATCTGGCTGATAGCGGCGCATAATCGCTTTTGCCTGACAAATGGCCTTAAAAATTCTGATCGGGGCAGCAAGCAGTGCTTTGATTCCCTTGCCCCGCAAGCCTGAAATCTGAATAAATTCAATCTCAATGCCATGTTTCGGCACTAAATCAGCTTCCATGCGATCCGCCGTTCCCAGCCAGCGGATCTCCCACCCCTGCTCTTTTAAATGGTGGGCAACGGCCAGTCCGGGGAATACATGACCACCCGTACCACCTGCCATCACCATTAAACGCCGGTTTTTGCCACTCATTTAGGGCTCCTTACAAACGCCTGTGCTTTTGCCAGACGGACTTCATAATCAATTCGCAATAACAAGACGATGGCCGTTGACATGACAATCAAACTTGAACCACCGTAGCTGACTAACGGTAATGTTAATCCTTTCGTTGGCAGCATACCTGCCGCCGCGCCAACGTTGATGAATGCCTGAAAGCTGAACCATATGCCGATTGCACAAGCCAAAAAACCAGAAAACCGTTGATTGAGTTGCAAGGCCCGACGGCCGATCATCATTGCGCGGAAAGCGACGAAGAATACCATTGCCAACACTAAAACCACACCGAAATACCCCAGTTCCTCAGCCAGAATGGAGAAAATAAAGTCAGTATGGGCTTCCGGCAAATATTCGAGTTTCTGGACTGAATTCCCCAGCCCCTGCCCAAAGAAGTTGCCACGGCCAAATGCCATCAGTGATTGGGTTAACTGATAACCGCTGCCAAAAGGATCTTCCCACGGATTGAGGAACGAGGTGACCCTGCGCATACGGTACGGTTCAACCACAATCAGGACGCACACGGCAAATATTCCGCAGCTAATAATGGCAAGGAATTGCCACAATTTGGCACCCGCCATAAACAGCAAGGCCAACGTTGTCACAAACAACACGATCACGGTTCCCAAATCGGGCTGCGCCAGCAATAAAATCGCTAATGCAATCATGACCCCCATCGGTTTGCCGAAGCCCCAGAAATTGTTTCTTACTTCCTCAACTTTTCTGACCAGATAGCTGGAGAGATAACAAAAGAGTGAAAGTTTCGACAATTCTGCCGGTTGAATACGCAATGGGCCAATCGCGACCCAGCGTGATGCCCCATTGACTGAACTCCCCACAAACAGCACGACAACCAGCATCATGATGGTCACTAATAACATCACATTGCTATAACGCAGCCAGAAGTCCATCGGAATGCGCAGCGTAATAAGGGATAAGAAAAAGCACAGCGACAAGTAAATGGCATCACGGCGGGCAAAGATAAAGGGATCTTGGGCAAGACGCTGACCAACGGGCATTGATGCTGACGTTACCATGATAAAGCCAATCACAGACAACCCTAATATCATCCAGACCAGGGTACGATCATACATAACGGTATCTGTGGCATCGACGTCCACATTTCCCGCCAACCAAGTTTTAAATTTACCAAGGCCTGGAATGGTCATTAGCCTAACTCCTCTGCCAAACGCGCAAATTCATGACCACGATGTTCAAAGCTGTTGAACTGATCGAAGCTCGCACAAGCGGGTGACAGTAATACCATGTCGCCAGAAACCAGCTTGGGGGCAATTTCTTTCATCGCCTGTTCCATTGTTTCTGTCAGTGTTGAAATATCAGGCCGCAATTGTGCTAATTGCCTTCCATCACGACCAAAACAGTAAAGACGGATATGATCCCCCGATATAGAGGATTTCAGTGGGGTGAAATCCGCCATTTTCCCTTCTCCCCCCAATAAAAGATAAAGTGTCCCTGCCAGTTTTAATCCACGGAGTGCCGCTTGGGTGCTGCCAACATTCGTTGCCTTGGAGTCGTTTACCCAACGAACCCCTTTTCTCATGTGAATGACCTGAAAACGGTGTTCCAGCCCGGCGCAGGTTCGCAAAGCCTGAAGGCTGGCCGCCCGGGGGATACCTACCGCATCTGCCAGTGCTAACGCGGCTAATCCATTGGTATAGTTATGAAGCCCGGCCAGTTGCATCTCATGGGTTGCCAACACGGGATGTTGATTAACCAACAGTTGTTGGTGTTCACTATCAAGCTGATAATCCCCCCCATCGACACCAAAGCTGACACAACGGTTATCTTTGCCTGTTTCTGGGAGTGTCAAAGCATCCTGTTCATTGACTACGCAAACTTTTGCCTGATCATAAATGCGCAACTTCGCGGCACGATACTGTGGCAATCCTTTCGGATAACGAACCATGTGATCTTCGGTTACATTCAGTACCGTCGCCGCCGCTGCCTGCAAACTATAGGTTGTTTCAAGTTGGAAACTGGACAATTCCAGTACATAAAGCTGACAGGGCTGTTTCAGCAACGCCAGCGCAGGGACACCAATGTTGCCCCCCACGCCAACCTGCCAGCCCGCTTCTTCCGCCATTTCCCCAACCAGCGTGGTCACGGTGCTTTTACCATTTGAACCCGTAATGGCCACAATCGGCGCAATCGCTTCACGGCAAAACAGTTCAATATCGCCGATAATTTCAATCCCAGCGTCAGCCGCGGCCTGCAATTCAGGCGTTGCCAGTGCAATGCCCGGGCTGACAACGATTAAATCGGCATCCATCAACCACGGTTTATTCAGGCTCCCTGTGTGACACTCGACGCTATCAGGCAGCTTATCGCTGCCCGGTCGCACTATGCGGGGATCTATCGCACGGGTATCCATGACACGGGGCGTCACGCCACGTGCCATAAAAAAGTCAACGCAGGACAGACCTGTCAGCCCTAACCCAACGATGACGACTTTTTTGTTCCCGTATTCGGTCATAAGTCGTTCAGCCATGATTAACGTACCTTCAGCGTTGCCAGACCAATCAACACCAGCATCAAGGAGATAATCCAAAAGCGCACGATAACGCGTGGCTCTGGCCAACCTTTCAATTCGTAATGATGGTGAATCGGTGCCATACGGAAAATTCGCTGTCCACGCAGTTTGAATGAACCTACCTGCAAAATGACAGACAATGTTTCCACCACGAAAACGCCCCCCATGATGACCAATAAGAACTCCTGACGCAGCAATACGGCAATGGTGCCCAATGCCCCACCCAGTGCCAATGAACCCACATCCCCCATAAACACCTGCGCCGGGTAGGTGTTAAACCACAGGAAACCCAGTCCTGCGCCGACAATCGCCGTACAGACAATCACCAGCTCACCCGCATGGCTCAAATAGGGGATATGCAGGTAGTTAGCAAAATTCACGTTACCTGTTGCCCATGCCACCAAAGCAAAGCCTGCGGCAACAAGGACAGTTGGCATGATGGCAAGGCCATCCAGCCCATCCGTCAGGTTCACCGCGTTACTGGTTCCTACAATCACAAAATAAGTCAGCAGAATATAAAGCAAGCCCAGTTGCGGCATGACCTCTTTAAAAAACGGCACGACTAATTGGGTTGCAGGTGTATCTTTGCCGATGCTGTACAGCGCAAAGGCCACGCCCAGCGCAATGACCGACTGCCAGAAATATTTCCAGCGGGCAATAAGCCCCTTGGTATCTTTGCGAACCACTTTGCGGTAATCATCCACAAACCCCACAATGCCGTAGCCCACCAAAACAGCCAGCACACACCAGACATAGGGGTTATCCAGACGCGCCCACAACAACACCGAGATCGTGATGGAGAACAAAATCAGCAATCCACCCATCGTTGGTGTCCCACGCTTGCTGAAATGGGACTCAGGGCCGTTGTCGCGAACGACTTGACCTATCTGCAATTTTTGCAGGTAAGCGATCAACGTTGGCCCCATCCATAACGCGATGAATAATGCAGTCAACAAGCCGACAATGGCTCTGAACGTCAAATAGGAAAAGACGTTAAAACCGGTGTGATACTTAACCAGATATTCGGCCAGCCAAACTAACATTGGAAGTTCTCCTTCAATATGTTCACGACCTCTTCCATTGCGGCACTACGTGAACCTTTAATTAATATGGAAATCATTTCGTGTTGTTCCAGTAAAGGAAGCAGCGCTGCAACTAATTCAGCCTTGTCCGCAAAATGCTGCCCCCGACCACTCGCGTCACTAATATGGGTACTCAAGGCCCCAACGCTGAGTACTTTATTTATATTGGTGGATGCCACGGCTTCGCCCACTTCTCGGTGACACGCTATCGCCTGCGCGCCCAATTCGCCCATATCACCCACCACCATGACGCGATAACCGGGCATCTGCGCCAGCACATTCGCCGCCGCAATCATGGAGCCGGGATTGGCATTATAAGTGTCATCCAATATCACTTTTCCCTCCGTCAGAGGGATAGGAAATAGACGCCCCGCAACGGATTTCAACGCCGATAACCCAGTACGAATATCTTCCAGCGAGGCGCCGACAGACATTGCAAGTGCACTGGCGGCCAACGCATTAGCCATATTGTGTTTCCCCGGCAATGGCAATGTCAGTTCAACACGCCCAATCGGGCTATGAAGGCAAAAATGGGTTGCCAGCGGTTGTTCTGAAATATCGGTTGCGTAAAAATCCGCCCCCGCCGTTGATGAAGCGGAAAAACGCCATACCGTTTGCTGATCACTCATGCTGTGCTGCCAATGATCCCAATCATGGCTATCCAGATTGATAATGGCCGTTCCGGTCGGGGCAAGGCCGGCAAAAATCTCACCTTTTGCCTTTGCCACTCCTGCCAACGAGCCAAATCCTTCCAGATGGGCAGAAAAGAGGTTATTGACCAGTGCACTTTCAGGACGCGTCATGGCCGTGGTATAAGCAATTTCGCCGATATGGTTGGCACCCAGCTCAATTACGGCAAACTGATGCTCATCAGTCAGCCTGAACAGTGTCAACGGCACCCCGATGTCATTATTGAAGTTGCCCGCAGTATAAAGGGTAGTGCCGCACTGACGCAGGATCGCCGCCGTCATCTCTTTGACGGAGGTTTTGCCCGACGAGCCGGTTAAAGCCACAATGCGTGCCTTGCTTTGCTGGCGAACCCAACCCGCCAGTTTTCCCATCGCCAGACGCGTGTTTTCGACCACGACCTGAGGGCAATCAATATTCAGGCGGCGACTGACCAATAAAGCACCGGCACCCTGTTGTGCGACATCAGCGGCGAAATCATGCGCGTCAAATTTGTCCCCATTTAAGGCAATGAACAAGCTGCCACGCCCAATCTTACGGCTATCCGTCTCCACGGCATTAATTTGCAGCGTGTCAGCCTGCTGTTGGGTCACGCGATATAACACGCCATCCGTCAACTGTGCTAATTGCTGTAATGTCAGCGGGATCATGCAATCACCCCCAGCAAGCACGCAACGGTCAGACGATCGGAATAGTCCAGACGACGATGGCCAACCAGTTGGTAATCTTCATGGCCTTTGCCGGCCACCAGCACAACATCGTCTTCCCTTGCCTGCATAATGGCGCTGGTGACCGCTTCTGCACGACCATGGATCGCCAGCGCCTGCCCCGGATCGATGAACCCTTGCAGGATATCAGCCACAATGGCCTGAGGCTCTTCACTGCGGGGATTATCATCAGTCACAATCACACGATCAGCGCCCTGCTCTGCCACGCCGCCCATTAATGGACGTTTGCCTTTATCACGATCACCACCACAGCCAAAGACACACCAGAGTTTCCCCTTACAGTGCAGGCGGGCGGCAGACAAGGCTTTTTCCAGCGCATCCGGTGTATGGGCATAATCAACCACCACCGTTGGGCGTCCCGCCGCGGAAAAGACTTCCATGCGCCCACAAACAGGTTCCAGGCAAGAAGCCGTCAACAGCAATTTTTCCAGCGGATATTCCAGAGATAACAAAGTGGCAAGCGTCAGTAGTAAGTTGCTGACATTAAACGCCCCCATCAGAGGGCTATTGAGCGTTCCGTTCCCCCAACTGGAGGTAAATGCAATGGAAGCCCCTTTGTCATGATAATGAATTTCACTGGCCGATAACCAACGCCCCTGCCAATTTTCCGGCAAGTTATTTTCCATCGAAACCGCAATGGCGTCCGGCAGGCGGGACAACCACTGTTGCCCGACCGCATCATCCGCATTAATGATTTTATGTTTTACATGATGGCTGCTGAACAGTTGCCATTTGGCCTCTTGGTAATTTTCCATATCACCATGATAATCAAGGTGATCACGGCTTAAATTGGTAAAAACAGCGGCTTGAAATGGCAAGGCCGCCACCCTTCCCTGAACCAGACCATGCGAAGAGACTTCCATCGCGGCAAAAGTGGCGTTTTGACGAGTAAGCTGCTGTAAGTCAAGCTGAATATCAACCGCAGAGCCAGTGGTGTTTTCGCTGGGGACGACCATGCCCAGCAAACCATTTCCCACCGTTCCCATCACAGCACTGGTTTCACCCAGCCCTTGGCTCCATTGCGCCAACAATTGTGTGGTGGTTGTTTTCCCGTTGGTGCCGGTCACCCCGACCAATTTCAATTTATTGCCAGGATGTTGGTAAAACTCGCCGGCCAGCGTTGATAATTTATGATTTAAATCGTTCAGATAGATAACAGGCACGCCGTGCATTTTCTGCATCGTGCCGTTATCCGCTTTTCCCTTCGCTTCGGCAATCACCGCAGCGACACCTTGGGCGATGGCTTGAGGAATATATTTTCGACCGTCTGTCTGGTGCCCCTGAACCGCAACAAACAGATCCCCGGCAGCCGCCTTACGGCTATCCAATGTCATTTCGCGCAGCGCAAGCTCCGGCGTGTCAACACCCCAAGGAGCCAATAAATCGCGTAAATTACGATCTGCCACTTTTATCCTCTTTAGTTATGAATCACAAAGTTAGTTATTAATCACAAATTCGTTTTTATCACCGACAGGCAGTGCATCGGGTTCCACATTCATGGTACGCAGCACAGTACTCATGATTGCGCCAAAAACAGGCGCAGAAACGGCACCGCCGTAGTATTTACCTGCTTGTGGATCATCAACGATCACAACCAGTGAAAACCGTGGATGACTTGCAGGTGCAACCCCTGCGGTATAAGAAATATACCGCTTGACGTATTTGCCATCCGGCCCGACTTTTTTTGCCGTTCCCGTTTTGATGGCAATGCGATAACCTTTTATCGCAGCCCGTACACCCCCTCCTCCCGGTAATGCCACACTCTCCATCATGTGCACCACTGTCCGCATAACCGTTTCAGGAAATACCCGGGTGCCCGGTACGGGAGGATCGACCTTGGTAATGGACAGTGGGCGATAAACGCCGAGACTGCCTATCGTTGCATAGACCCGCGCTAACTGTAACGGTGTTACCATCAGCCCGTAGCCGAAAGAAAAGGTGGCCCTATCGAGATCTGACCACCGCTGTTTATTTGTTGGAAATAAGCCACTACTTTCTCCGACCAGCCCCAAATTGGTCGGTTTTCCCATCCCAAAGCGTGAATAGACATCTACCACCTCTGAGGCAGGCATCGCTAACGCCAGCTTGGACACACCAACGTTACTCGACTTCTGTAATATTCCGGTGATGGTCAACTCGGGGCGCGGGGCAACGTCTTTGATTTCATGCCCCCGCGAACCATACGTTAACCGGTATGGCCGGGTATCCAACACCGTATTTTCTTTGACAATGCCACTATTCAGTGCACTCATCACCACGAGCGGTTTTACCGTGGAGCCGGGTTCAAAAATATCGGTAATGGCACGGTTACGCATCGCATCTTTCGGTGTTCCGGCCAAATTATTCGGGTTGTAAGATGGGCTGTTTGCCATCGCCAACACTTCGCCGGTATTGACGTCAACCAATACGGCTGAGCCTGATTCGGCTTTGTTCAGTGCAACCGCTTTCGCCAATTCGCGATACACCAAAGTCTGGAGGCGCTCGTCTATGCTGAGGGTCAAATCATGAGCGGCCATGCTATCTGTAGAGGCAATATCCTCAATGACATTCCCCTTACGATCTTTACGAACAGTCCGGCTTCCCGGTTTACCCGTCAGCCAGTTATCAAAACTCTTTTCAACCCCTTCAATACCGGCACCATCAATGTTAGTGACCCCAATAATATGCGCTGTCACCTGCCCGGCCGGATAATAACGGCGGGATTCCTGACGCAAGTAGATACCGGGTAGTTTCAATTTTTTGACATAATCGCCGATGGAAGTATTGACTTGACGGGCAAGGTAAATGAAGCGCCCCTTGGGATATTCGCTGATTTTGCTGGTTAATTGCTCACGCGGGATGGAAAGCGCATCAGCCAACGCCTGCCAACGGGTGTCATCGGTAATGCCGCCCTTTTCAAACACTTCTTTGGGATCAGCCCAGACCGCATCAACCGGCACACTCACTGCTAATGGACGCCCATTGCGGTCATTAATCATGCCACGGGCAGTCGGAATAGATTGGACGCGCAGGGAACGCGAGTCACCTTCTTTTATCAAACGATCAGGATTGATGATCTGCAAATAGGCAACACGAATCAAAAGCCCGATTAAAGCAAAGCCAATGCCTCCACACAGCAAGGCAAAACGCCAGCTTACAAAACTTGCTTTATCTTCTTGCTTTTTCAACTTTAAAGAGCGTGCAGCTTTCATCGCTTACCTTTTAGTTGTCAACTGGACTCATTGCGTTATCACAATATTTTCTTTACCTGGATCAACGTGTTGCATCTGCAATTTTTCAGTCGCAATACGTTCAACCCGACTGTGATCACCCAGAGCATTCTCTTCAAGGAGCAGGTTACGCCACTCAATATCCAGAGCATCAAGCTGGATCACTTGATGCTCTTTTTCCACAATCAATAAGCGGGTTTGGTGCGTGACCGTCACAACACTGATGGCTGAAACAACAACTGCCACCAGTAAAATCAGTGGGAGTTTGGCATTGCGAATTAAATCCCGGCCAATCACCCCAACTAACCCATGACGTTCACCCGCCATTATTCACCCGCCTTTTCAGCAAACCGCAAAACTGAGCTTCGCGCCCTTGGGTTTGTGGCGACTTCACCCTCTGGGGGTTTCATTTTGCCAATGGATTTCAGACTTCTTCCCCCCAGCATTTTTAACTGCGCTTCCGTGAGAGGCAAACCGGCTGGAACCTGTGGCCCCTGACTGTGTTGTCGGATAAAGCGTTTCACTATGCGATCTTCCAACGAGTGGAAACTGATGACAGATAATCGTCCTTGTGGTGCCAGAACGTGCAGTGCACCCTCTAATGCGCGTTCTATCTCTTCCAGTTCACTGTTAATGTAAATCCTGATAGCCTGAAAGCTGCGTGTTGCCGGATGTTTATGCCTTTCCTTCACCGGGCTTGCCTGAGCAATTAACTCAGCCAGTTCTCGGGTACGCGTAATGGGTTGTTCCTGATTGCGGGCCACGATGGCTCTTGCAATGCGTTTGGCAAAACGTTCTTCACCAAACGTTTTCAACACCCATGCGATGTCATCTGCTTCCGCTTTCATCAACCACGCGGCGGCGGATTGCCCACGCGTCGGATCCATACGCATATCCAATGGCCCATCACGCATAAATGAAAAACCACGTTCAGGATCATCCAGTTGTGGGGAAGAAACCCCTAAATCCAGCAATACGCCATTAATTTTCCCAACCAGACCGGCGTCTTCCACATAAGTTGCCAATTCAGAAAATGGCCCATGCGTAATAGAAAAACGCTTGTCAGTAATGGCCTTTGACGCTTCAATGGCTTGTGGATCACGATCGATCGCCAGCAGACGTCCATCGGGTCCTAATTGCGACAAAATCAGGCGGGAATGCCCCCCTCGCCCAAATGTTCCATCGATATAAATTCCATCTTCCTGAATATTCAATCCATTGACAGCTTCATCCAGTAATACACTGGTATGTTCAAAATGACGATTTGCCATGTTTATAATGATAAGTCCTGTAGCCTTGCTGATAGAGGTTCTTGTGTGGATTGTTCAACCGCAATATCATTTTGTACCTGTTGATACCAAACTTGCTCATCCCACAATTCAAATTTATTAAATTGCCCAACCAGCATGACTTCTTTTGTTAGCCCTGCGTGCTGACGCAGTGTGCTGGCTAATAAAAGACGTCCTGCATTGTCCATTTGACATTCACTGGCGTGTCCCAATAACAAACGTTGAACGCGACGCTCGGCTGGATTCATGCTGGATAAGCGAGATAATTTTTCTTCGATGATTTCCCATTCGGGTAATGTATAAAGCAACAAGCACGGCTGATGGAGATCAATAGTACAAACCATTTGGCCTGTTGATTCTTCATTCAGCATTTCTCTATATCGGGCGGGTACAGTGAGCCGCCCTTTACTATCGAGATTAACCAGCGTTGCTCCACGAAACATACTCAGGTTACCCCTTGATGGCCCAAATCTCCACATTATCCCACAAATCACCACAATTAAGAGTTTACGGATGGTATGAAAACCTTGTCAAGCCAGAGCCTGTGCGCTTTAGCTAGATTTACAGAAAGATTGGGAAGAGAAAAAGAAGGATTTTTCAGTTTTGGCTCTATTAATAATAGATAACACTATGATAATTTTAAATAATTTAATAAATCTGTAGAGAGCCTGATTGGGAGTGTAATTTAACGCAAATAATTACCACTTAAATTAATTTATGTAACTCATATCTCATTGTTATCCAATTGTTAACCGCTGCCGACCTATCAATAATAACAATATATTTAAGTTATAATAGTATAAAAAATAATAACATGATGAAATTCATCATTTACCCAGAAATATAAAATGATTACATATCAATCAAGTAAGATAATTATTCTCAAATAACAAATAACGTACACAAACAATAACATTTCATTCGGAAATTATTCATCTTGTGAATTTAAATATCACCTTATCGATTTTAACGGTCATAAAAAGCGATTTAGCATGAATTTTAGTCAGAATAGTCTTAAAGTGACCTCAACCAGCCTATTTTGATCGTTTTCAACAGGCAAACAGCACCCTCATCTTTCATGAGGGTGCTCAATTAATCTCTTCGGCTCAACTTGCCGCGACGGCATAGATGACGACGTATTTTGGTTATTCCGGGGGTTGGGCGCTGCTTTTCATCCAAACTGGCTAATACCAGCTCAAGAACGCGTTCAGCAACATCACGATGGCGTTGTGCCACAGACAATACCGGGCATTCAAGGAAATCAAGCAGCTCATGATCGCCAAATGTGGCAATCACCAATTGACTTGGTAAGCGGCCACTGTGCTTGAGAAGCGTATCCATCACCCCCTGAAGTAGGGCAAATGAAGTACTATACAACGCTTGGGGAACCGGGTTATTTTCCAGCCATGATGCAAATACTTCAGCCGCAGCTTCACGCTCATAGCTATTGGCATACAGGTAGTTGACTTCCCGTGGTTCAGCTTCCCACGCTTCGCGGAAACCCTGTTCACGCAAGAAACTGACCGACAATTCAGGCAATGCGCCCAGATAAAGGACAGATTCCGCCGGGAATTGCCGCAACTCCTGCGCCAGCATCTTCGCATCTTCGAGATCATCCCCAACCACGCTGATAAAGTGTTCGCTGTCCAGCGCCCGGTCAAGTGCGATGATGGGTAATGAACGACTGGCCCAACGCTGATAGAAAGGATGCTCAGGCGGCAAGGCGGTGGAAACAATGATAGCGTCAACCTGACGTTGCAAAAGATGTTCCACACAGCGCATTTCATTATCAGGCTGATCTTCAGAGCAGGCGATCAATAACTGGTAGCCACGCTGCCGGGCCTGACGTTCAAGGTAATTGGCAATACGTGTGTAGCTGGTATTTTCCAAGTCGGGTATGACTAAACCAATCGAACGGGTTCTCCCCGCCCGCAGGCCGGCAGCAACAGCATTAGGATGGTAATTATGCTCTCTGACCACTGCCATCACTTTTTCTACTGTTTTATCGCTGACCCGATACTGCTTGGCTTTACCATTGATGACATAACTGGCCGTAGTACGTGAAACACCTGCTAAGCGGGCGATCTCATCCAGTTTCACATTAACCCCTCAGTAAGATTATGAATATGAAAAAGCCCTACTTTACAGTAGGGCTGAATAAATATCTGTATTTTAACCCGCAGATTGCGATTTTTCATCGCATAATTTTATCTCCACGGGAGACACCCACGACGCCTGATCGTGCGACTTCCACAATCTCCGCCACATCCCGGACAGCATCAAGGAAAGCGTCCAGTTTCTCGCTTGTTCCCACTAATTGGACAGTATAGAGTGTTGAGGTCACATCCACGATCTGACCACGAAAAATATCGGTGCTGCGCTTAATCTCTTCCCTGCCATACCCGCTGGCCTGTAATTTAACCAACATGATTTCACGCTCAACATGAGGCCCGGCCGTTAACTCGTTGACCCGCAACACATCCACCAACTTATGCAATTGCTTTTCAATTTGCTCTAATACCTTGGCATCACCTTTGGTTTGAATGGTCATGCGTGACAAGGTGGGATCTTCAGTCGGTGCGACGGTCAAACTTTCGATGTTATAACCCCGTTGAGCGAATAAACCCACCACGCGGGATAATGCTCCCGATTCGTTTTCAAGTAATACAGACAAAATCCGGCGCATGATCAGGTCCTCTCTGTTTTGCTTAACCACATTTCATCCATTGCCCCACCACGGATCTGCATTGGATAAACATGTTCAGTTTCATCAACGATAACATCGACGAAAACCAAACGTTGATTTTCGTTGACTTCATGCAGTGCCTGAGCCAGTTTCGTCTCCAATTCAGCGTAAGTTTGGATGGAGATGCCAATATGGCCATAAGACTCCGCCAATTTGACGAAATCAGGCAGGGATTCCATATAGGATTGAGAATGACGCCCCGCATACAGCATATCCTGCCACTGTTTCACCATCCCTAAGAAACGGTTATTCAGATTCAGTACCAGAACTGGCAGACCATATTGCAAGGCCGTGGATAATTCTTGAATATTCATCTGGATACTGCCATCCCCTGTCACGCAGACCACGGTGGCTTCAGGTTTTGCCAGCTTCACGCCAAGCGCGGCAGGCAAACCAAACCCCATCGTCCCTAATCCACCGGAATTGATCCAATGCCTTGGTTTATCAAAGGGATAATGCAGAGCGGCAAACATCTGATGCTGACCCACATCTGACGCCAGATAGGCCTCGCCCTTGGTCAAACGATAAAGGGTTTCGATGACAGCCTGTGGCTTGATCTTTGCGGTCGTGTGATCGTAATCAAGGCACTTGCGGCTGCGCCACTGTTCAATAGAAAGCCACCAATCTTTCAGGGCATCAGGATCTTGGGTATCTTCCGTGGAATCCAGCAATGCCAGCATTTGACCCAGTACCAGTTTGGCATCGCCGACAATCGGGATATCCGCCGTCACCGTTTTCGAAATCGAAGTGGGATCAATATCAATATGGAGTACGGTCGCTTCCGGGCAATATTTTTCCAGATTATTGGTGGTTCGATCGTCAAAACGCACACCGACGGCAAAAATGACATCGGAATGATGCATGGCTTTATTCGCTTCAAACGTGCCGTGCATCCCCAACATTCCCAAACTTTGGCGATGAGTGGCCGGAAATGCGCCCAATCCCATCAATGAACTGACGACCGGAATGTGTAAATGTTCAGCCAGCTTCAACAACTCTGTTGCACATGCTGAATTGATGGCGCCACCCCCGACATAAATCACGGGCTTTTTCGCGCTCACCAAGGTCTTTAATGCACGCTTAATTTGTCCCTTATGCCCCTGAACAGTTGGGTTGTAAGAACGCATGTTAACTTTTTCGGGGTACACATACGGGAATTTCAATGCCGGATTGACCGTATCCTTGGGAAAATCGATAACGACAGGCCCTGGCCGACCACTTGCAGCCAAGTAAAACGCTTTTTTAATGGTTTTTGGGATATCTTCGGCTTTTTTCACCAGAAAACTGTGCTTCACAATGGGACGGGAAATGCCCACCATATCGCACTCCTGAAAAGCATCATTACCTATCAGGGAACTGGCAACCTGACCAGATAATACGACCAGCGGGATGGAATCCATGTATGCCGTTGCAATTCCCGTGATGGCATTCGTTGCCCCCGGCCCAGAGGTCACTAAAACAACCCCGACTTTTCCCGTACACCGCGCATATCCATCCGCCATATGAACGGCCCCCTGTTCATGGCGCACCAAAATATGTTCGACGCCGCCAACCGTATGCAGGGCATCATAGATATCCAATACCGCCCCACCCGGATAACCGAACACGTGTTCAACACCCTGATCGATTAGCGATCTGATAACCATTTCGGCTCCTGACAACATCTCCATCGAGTTTGCCTCCAGGCATTGTTTGCAAGTTAATCGTCGAAATTTCATCAGGTCACGGAAAAAGTGACCTGACTTATTCCATTTATTATTGATATAGAGTGAATTGCGTTTAACACTCTTTCGAAAACGCGCTATTTAATAACGTGCTATTCGATAACACCGAGTTAACTAACATAACGTTAGATACTAACGTTAGCAAACATCAATTTACATGCTGAAAACATTTGTTGAATAAAGAGCCGAATATTTGCCGGTTTCAATCCCGATACATAGATTCAATTTCACGCTGATAATGCTGGGAAATAACCTTACGGCGCAATTTCAATGTCGGCGTTAATTCGCCTTTTTCCATTGAGAAGGCTTCCGGTAACAGGATAAATCGTTTGACTTGATGGAATTTAACGATATTTTTCTGTATTTCATTTAAGCGCCGTTCAAATAGCCCGATAACCTGATGATTGCGCAGCAGTTCAAGGCGATCGCAATAATGAAGATTAATCGATTTCGCATATTCCTCCAGCGCTTCATAGCGGGGAACAATCAGTGCAGAAACAAATTGGCGGGCATCGGCAATAACGGCAACATGTTCAATAAAACGATCCTGCCCTAACATCCCTTCAATCATTTGTGGCGCAATATATTTACCTGTTGACGTTTTCATCAAATCTTTCAGGCGCTCAGTGATAAACAGATGACCGTCATCGTCCAGCCCTCCGGCATCGCCTGTCCGTAACCAACCATCCTCCGTAAAAGCATGGACAGTTTCCTCCGGGCGATTGAAGTAACCTTTCATGACAATCGGCCCACGCACCTGAATTTCCCCTTCCGCACTGATGCGAACATCAATACCGGGCAATGGCGTACCAATGGAACCCAACAAATAATTTTTTTCTTCCCAGCAAGAAACCGTGGCACAAGTTTCTGTCATGCCGTATCCATATTTGATATTCAGGCCGATGGACAGGAAAAAACGGGTAATGGCATCGTCAAGGCGTGCTCCCGCCACTGGCAAAAACCGCACTCGTCCTCCCAAAAGATTGCGCAGCTTATTCAGCACCAATTTATCAGCCAATCGGTAACTACAACGCGTGAACGGGCAACCTTTTTTATTTTTCTGCTGGCGCAACCAATGGTTTTCTCCCTGTTTCAGTGCCCACTGAAAAATCATCCTACGGCCAAAAGGCGCGCGGGAAACTTTTTCCAAGATCGCACTATGCACTTTTTCATAAAAACGGGGAACAGAGCACATCACGGTCGGACGTACATCAGACATCGCTGCACGCACAAGATTTGTGTCAGCTAAGTAGACATTCAGGGCACCGGTGTGCATGACATAATAGCTCCACGCCCGTTCAAAGATATGGGACAGGGGCAGAAAGCAGAGCGATACATCCTGGCTGGTCAATGTTAATCTCTGGTCATGCAGATAAAGCTGTGCGGCGATATTACGGTAATCCAACATGACGCCCTTTGGCTCTCCGGTTGTCCCTGAGGTGTAAATCAACGTGAAGAGGTCATTGAGATCCTGACCAGCAATGCGGTTATCAAGTTCAGCCTGATAGTGTGAATAGTCATTATCAATGAAGGTGGATAAATACCCTGCCTGTGGACATCCTTTCAAATCCACAGATTCATCCATCACAATCAGATGGGCAAGTTGGGGACACAGTTCAATCAACGCTAATGCAATATCATATTGCTCCTGCCCACCGACAAATAGCACCTGCGCCCCTGCATCATTGAGGATAAATGCAGCCTGATCACAGGTATTCGTCGCATATAGCGGCACTGTGACCGCACGAAGCTGAAGAATCGCTAAATCCGCCAATGACCATGCCATACAATTCTGCGCAAAAATGCCAACTTTTCCCTGCACTTCTACACCCAATGACAGTAATGCTTTTGCCATGGCTTTCGTTGTGCATTCAACCTGCCGCCAGTTCATTTCAAGCTGTTCTGAGGATGACCACTGCCGAAATGCCTTTTTTTTCGGGTGTTCATTGAATTGCTGTTGCAAGCGGTTAACCAAGTGATAGGCGTGCAGAGAATCTGTTGTCACAATATATTCCTGTATAAAAATATCTTATTTAGCGTCTTCAGTAAGTGTATTGCCTACTTTTCAGCTTACAGATGTTAGCTATTTCCGCGCAGTCTACCTATTCCTAGTGAAAGGGGGAAGCCTATTTTGCTATCGCCTCCCCCTGCCTTGCTTTAGCGTGAGCTATTCTTGTTCACCAAGATGGCTTAGCAGTGATTTCATCCACTGGTGGCCTTTATCCCGGTCTGTTGAACCATGCCATATCAAATAGCAAGGACGGGTAATGCGGCCATTGGGCAGCGAGACTGAACAAATATTCAACTGCTCGGAATAGTGTTCAACCATCCATTTTGGCACGATGGCAACTAAATACGTTTGAGAAACAATATTAAGAACACTATTTAAATCCGTCCCCTGATAAGAAACGGAACGCAATAATTCATGACCTTCATAGTAAGATTTACTCAATGAATCTGCATTATCTAACGCAACAATGGCATGTCTTTCTTCCTGCAATTGTTGCTGGGTAATTCTCTGATTAATTCTGGGATGGTGCTTAGACACGGCCAGAACCAATTCATCATTAAACAGCGGGTAATTATGGAAATCAGGGCGATCTAATGAATGATAACTGATAACAAATTCTACTTCCTGATATTTTAATTGCTTCTCAATATCATCACTAATTTGGGTTTTAATAACAACTTCAATATTAGAAGTCTGTTTTTTTATTTTCCCGACAATTTGAGCCGCTAAGCGAATATCAAGGGGGCTACAAATAGAAAGATTAAATACCCTTGCACTATTGCCGGGATCA
>NZ_JAQRFK010000031.1 GCF_028598745.1 Xenorhabdus sp. IM139775 | reverse complement strand
ATGGAATCCGGCACATTAATCCCTAAGTTTTTGCCCTGATCGTAGCCCGCGACAGATTGTTGATTAATGTGCGGGGTATTCAATGCAACAGAACCTTGTGCGCTGTCAATTTTGCCGCCCACTAAGTTTGTTGTGCCAGAAACATCCAGATTAACCCCTTGAATGCCGGTCAATGTGGCTTGTTGACCGACGGCTTCCCGGTCTAGCGTATCGTAATTGCCTTTGAGTTTGCCGTTGAACCCTTTGAACGTGGCTTGCAGTTGATCTTTCAAACTTGGTGCCTTACCTTCGGTTTTCGCGTTGCCAGCAACTGCGGTTTCAGTTGGGGCAGTGGTTGCCGCAGGAGCAGCCTGTTTAGCCGGATCATCCCCTTTGACGGTTTTGCTATAACCTAAGCCGGCATCCAGACCGACATTCAGGCTATGGGTGCTGTCTTTGCGGCTTTCAACATTGAAATTGCCGCCGACTTTGCCTGTTACCTGATCCGCCGTCACATTCGTGCCTTTGAGTGAAGTCTCTCCCGCACTGGTCAGGCTGACATTGCCACCGGAAACCTGAGCGTTATGGTGAGTGGTTTGATCCAGTTGGTTGACACCAAATTTCAATTCACCACCAATGTCATACTTGTTGTCGATGATTTTGTTCGCCGGATCGTCGGTTGCAGCAGCATTACCTGCCGCACCTTTACCCCCTTCATTTTTGCGGGCGGTGGAGGACATCCCCCCTTTAGCTTTAGCGCTGACGTTCCAACCATTGGCGTTGGCCGTATCTTGAGCCGAAGTCAGGTCGATTTTTCCACGCTGTGCCGTTAAATCAACCTGTTTGCCGGAGACATTGGCACCTTGTAACGCCAGATTATTGCCTGCATGCAGATTGGCTTCTTGCCCGCCCGTGATATTGCTGGTTTGCGCTGTCGTCGTGCTTTGATTGTCGGTGTGATAACCACCCCCGAGGCTACCACTGAAGTTCTTTTTGTCAGGGGTCGTTCCCACGGTCAGGGAAACCTCGCCATTGTAACCATTGCTTTGTTTCTCAGTGCGATCAGTGGCTTGATTGAATTGGATATTGCTGCCCGCATCAACGTTGACTGAACCTTTACCTGCATTCATTGAAGTGCCTTGGTAACGGGCATCTCTGGTCACCTGAACCTGAATGCCGTTTTGGGCGTTGAGGCTGCCGGTCACTGCGCTGGTATTGTTGTCGGACGTTTCCTGATGGCTGCCACTGCCGTTGCCACTGACGGCGATATCGGCCATCGTTTTGGTGTAGACGCGCAAGTTGGCATTGCCCGTGGTGTCAGCGGTATGCGTGTTTTGGCTGTTGGTTGCAGCTTCACTGGTATGGCTGCCCGCCGTCAGCGAGACACTGCCTTTATCGGCTTGGTATTGTGTGCCTTGATCATAGATATCACCGTTTGTTGTGACCTTGACATCGCCAGCCTTGATCGTCGTCACTACCGCATTGGACTGATGGTTGTTGGTGTAGCGGCTGTTGCCATTCATCGCCAGTTCAATACCGACATTAGGCGTATCCGTCTTGCTGATGGCGGTATCCAGTTTCTTATCGGCGGCAGCCTTGGCGGTTTTTTCTACCGGGCGGGTGGTTGCACTGTAATCGGCCGTCCCGCTGATCTCACCACCGACCTGTAATTGGTGGGTTGAACCGGATTCGGTATTGGCGGTTGCCACATTTTTAACGCGGCCGGCATTGGCCTGATAGGCACCTTGCACTTGATGGTTCGTGCCCTGTTGCTTCAATTCCCCCAAGGCATTCAGCTCAAGGTTGCCGGTCACTTGGGTTTTTGCTATCTCTGCCGTTGTTTGGCCTTGGGATTTCCCATCGCGGTTGTAGGTTCCCTCAACACCACTACCGAGCTTATCCATGCCGCCGGTCACAAACACGCTGCTACTCAGTTTTTCTTGTGAGGTTGAGGTTGAAGTGCTGTTTTCTCCCGCCAGCAAGGCAATGTTATCCCCGGTAATTTTCGCATCGCCTTGGGTTGTGACCAATTTAGTGCCCGTCACGGTGACATTTTTGCCGGCATTGACGGTGAGATTGCCGCCATTCAGTTCTGCTGGTTGTTGGGTTGTGTTTTCATCTTGCTGTTTATCGAGCGTGTGATGAAAACCCACACCCGCACGATATTGTTTATCTTTCATCTCCTTGGCGTAATATTGCAAATCAAGGTTGGTTTTTTCCTGTTGGTGCTGATTTTTCTCACCATAATTCAGGATATTGATATTGCCTGACGTATTCAGTTGCAGTTCGCCGGCACTTTTTGCCAGACTGCCGATGACATTGATGTCTTTATTACTGAGTAATTTCAGGTCGGCATCGGAAATCAAATGACTACCGGAAGATTTTTGCGCCTTATTGTGCTCTTGGTTGGTATTTTTGGTGATATTGAAGACGGTTCCTTTTCTTTCATCCACCTCTTTATACGTGTGGCTGACCGCGTTATCGATAGTTAATTGTCCATCATGGGCTGCAACATAGGCCCCTTGTTGGGCTTTGACTTTGCTGCCCGTAATGGTGACACCATTTGTGCCGGTCAGCAGCAGGTGCCCGCCCGCTGTCACTTCGGAAATATGATGCGTTTCAGATGTATCGCGGTTATCTTTCTTGCTGCCACCCGCAACACCCCCCCAATAGGTTTTGTCTTTGGCAAAGGACTGATCGTCAACAAGGGATTGAACGCGAATACTGGCTTGCTGATCCGCCGAAATAATCAGGTTTTTACCCGCGCTGATGCGAGTTCCGATAATGTCAGCATTACCGCCGGCCTTGATACCTAAATCGCCGCCTGCGCTCAATTCATTGCCGGTACTGTTCTGCTTGGTATCGGACTTTTTCCAGTTACCCGTTTGCAATGACGCAGTATGGTTCTTTTGATAGCCCTCCTCGGAAGTCATTTCGGATTCCACCAGACTCGCCAGTTTCACCTCTTTCCGGGCAGAGACGGACAACTGGTTTCCGGCGTTGATCTTACTGGCAAGAATTTCAGCATTGCCTTCACTGGCGGTCAGATGAACATTTTCACGCGCTTTGAGGGTATTGCCTTCGTACTGCGTTTTTTCATTCTTATGGGTGACATCATACTGCCAAGAAATTTTCCATTGATCGTTGGTGTTATGGTCAAGCTGGTGAAGCTGTTGGCCATCCAATTTCAGGTTGGCGCCGGTCAGTTTGACATTATCCCCGTCAATGTCAGTTGCCATTATGTGATTGTTTTGTTTGGCAACCAGTGTGATGTTCTTACCGGTTAATTGAGTACGGGCAATGGATTCGCTGACTTGCTTATGTTCGGTATAAACACCACTGAAGGTGCCCTGACGATTATTATTGCCGGTACTGTCTGATGAGGCGTGATTCAGTCGTCCCTGAGACAGCACATTGTTGCCTTGCAAACGGATATCGCCGCCTTTCAGGTTAGCGGCTTCCAGTTTGACATCACCGTGAGACTCAATCTCTATGCCGTTATCGGCGGTCATTTTGCCTTGCAGGTTGACGCCGTTTCCTTCTGCGGTGTTCAGCAGACGAATGCGTCCGGCCTGCATACTGCCGAGATAATAACTATCGAGGGCACCCGGATTTGCGGGTTGTACCTCAAGGATACTGCCATCGGCCGAAATCTTGTTATTCCCCGTCGTGATATTGAGGGCCTTGGGGGTGATCACTTGGCCATTAACGTCAATTTTGGGGGCAATCAGATTCAGCACATCCTTGTGGGATAAGCCGTTGTTTCTGATATTCAGGGCATTCAGGTTATCAAAGGTGCTGAAATTTTGCAGAACCCCATTTTCCACCAGCGGATTACCGACCACCAACGATGCCTGATTGGTATTGATAAAACCACAGCCGTTACAGGTGATACCGTTAGGGTTTGCCAGCACATAATCGGCAGCGATACCAAATACTTCCTGTTCGCCGAACAACAATGAAGGGTTACGGCTGATCACTTCATTTAAGATCACACTGGCAGCCTGTCCATTGAGGTTGCTGTTGGCCGATAACTCGCCTGCCAGTTGTGATGTCCCATTCTCCAAAGAGTTATTGAACACCGCTCCCATTTGATCAACGTTGAAATCCACATATTGGTTATGTGATAGCCCTGATTCGGAAGGTGCGACGATATTCACCACCGTTGCACCGGTATCTGCTTGGATAACATCCGGACTGTGTGCGGCATCACCGCCAGGGGTAATCCCGTTGGCAAAACTGACGGAACAGGTTGCCAGAATAATCGCCATAGACGCGGCGAGTTTTCCGGTGGGAGATAATTTAAATTTTTTAATTTCCATATCATTACCTTTATCTACTTTCTTTATTGCCATATGCAGCGCCCTGGGGATATGTTCCAAAAATGACTTTAGGGATCACCCCCACAGTTAACCACGGTTAAAAAAACATCAAAAAGTACCAAAAACTAAAAAGTGTAAGAGAAGCGGGTTAACAGTTGCACCGGTTCGTCCGCGCGCCTGTTTTGGTGAGAAAGTAATTTGCCCCGGCTTACCTCAACATCCGCAAACACCTTCTGATAGCGCAGCGTCAAACCGGCACTCAATCCGGCACTACTTTTCCAGCTATCCTGCCTGCGATTGCCTTTAACTTGGCCGATATCCACACCGGTACGCAGCGAAAGTGAGCCTTTGGCAATGGGGATTGAGTGGGAAAGCGTATTTCTCAGATACCAGCCGTTATCAGCCGATGACCCATTCTGGCTGAATCCTCGCACCGCATTGCGGTCGGTCAGGTTGAGCCACTCCACACCGGGCAGCCCGCTTCGGCTGTACTGCGCATAAAACTGGCTGTTGAATCGGTAAGGCACAGCAAAGAGAGTGAAACGTTGTTGTAAATTTGCTGACAGTTTCCCTTTGGTAAATTGGCGATTCAGGCTGTCTGTTGACGTTTGGGTACCAAACCACGGCATTCCCCGCTCAATGCCCATATTGAGGGAGAAAAACCCGGCAGGGAGGATTTGTAAATGCGTCACACCCAGTTCGAGAACGCTCAATGTCTGGCTACTGACACCGGTTTTTACCTCATTGAAATGGTTGTTGTGATGCTTGTAAACCAGCTGGGTATTCAAGGTGCTGATTTGCGATTGATTGCGATGAAAGACCCAATCGGCACGAACGCCTGTTTGCCGTGAGTTTCCGTACAGTTTGACCGTATGTGACTGCAAACGGGGATGGCCGATATATTGGGAATAACTGTTGAATCCACTGAACGTCACGGCACCATAAGGGAGCGAATAGAACAGGGTATAGGCGCGATTGTATTGCGTATCAGGTTTATCAACGGTAGTGACGCCGCTGAGGCTGACAAAGTCAGATAATCCCAATGGGCTATCAACGCTGGCATTGAGCCGGGTGATCCATTTACCGGTACTTTTCTGTCCATAATTATCGGTGGTGGTGGTTATTCTCCACGGGGACGCATGCCGGTTGTGCAGCTTGACGATGGAACCCCCATTCACGGTGCCGGGGAGAATATCGAGTGTCGTTTTATTGGATTGCAGGCGATTTGCCTGATCCAATCCTTGATCAAGCTGATTCAGGTTGAGAGGTTTATTTGCCAAATGCGGGAAGAGTGTCTGGCTATTGACCCAGCGGTCACCGCCTTCTATCGCCTCGACAAAACCTTCAACCACATTGATCCCCAGTTCGCCATTCGCATTAGGGGGAATAAATTGTACCCGTGCCGTAATGTAGCCTTTGGCAATATACAGGTTGATGAGTTCCGCTGATAACGTGTTAATGTCATTGTTGGTAATACAGCTATCAGGCAGGGCACTGAGGGTATTCAAATCCTTCAGGGAAAGTAAGGTAATACCTTGAAGATAAACCCCACTGATAGCCAAACATGGCGCTGTTTCCACCAGCACGGGGGAGACAGTCTGTGGTGTAACGCTATCCGTGCGATTAATTAATCCTTGGTGGCGGCGTTCTTCAATTAATTGGTCTATTTCCCGTGAACTATCCTGTAACGTTCTTCTTGCTTCATCTGTAGGAAAGGCAGGCGTCAGCGCGTCAGGCGATGCGCTTACCTGAAATGCTGTACATAATAAGATAAAGATTGTCGTCCTTTTAATCATGGGATACCCAAATGACAATAGTTGATGGGAAATGTATCGTGTTGGGTTAGGTTTAAACTTCCTAGTTTATTAATTAAGCATTAGAGCATAGAAAATATTTTATGTTGCTCTGATTAGCGATTATTTTTTGTTAAAAATTATCATCTTTTTTTATAAATTTATCTTAGTGATTTATAATAATTCATTTTAGTTATGTTTTATCCCGATATGTCAGCGATAAGTAAAATTCAATTTTGGTTAATCAATATTTCAGCATATTGATGAGGCAGAATGAGAAACCTTGCCGTATTTTGAGCTTTTTATTTAAAAATTTCACTTATGGTGTTGTGATAAAAGGTATTCAGGTGAAGGATATGCAAAACGCAATAATAGGTTTTTTTTAATCGGACAGTTTGATTGTACATTAATCATTCATGTAATTATAAATTTATCCATCTTTATTTATTATGAAAATAATTACTCTATGAAAATCTGACGGTGGGGAAAAAACCATAAAAACAAATATAGAAGAGAAAAAGAGGAATTAAAGTAAATTGGCAGGGGTTTTAAGATGTATCTGATTGATTCAGCCAATGAATAATATTCATTGGCTGAAAGATGATGACTTAATACTTAATGAATAAGATATTAAGCAACAATCGGCGCACGCCAGTCGTCAGAACCAGAAGTACCCGCAGTAGTGTGTTCCCACTCAATCTTACGATAAGAAAGAGAAACACGAACTAATTGAGTGAATTCTGATTTTGCTGGATCTTGGCAGTGTGGCATTTTGCAATCGATATCAACGATAGTTGAATCGACCAGTTTAGTAGTAAAGAAATGTTCTTGTTTGCCTTCGATTGAAGTACGGTACCATTTCAATTCTACAGTAGTCAGCATTTCGCCGGAAGCCAGTGCGTTGTAAAGCAGGGGAACGGCTTTATTCAATGCAACGGTAAAGCGGAATGGCTTGTGCGCACGCTGGCCAGAAGGTTGTCCAGACTGTGGATCAGTTGGGACAGTGACAATGTGGTCAAATTCTTGAACCAGCATTTCGTCTTCGTGGCCTTGAACAAAGATATTACCCACGGATTCAGCAGTGAATGCGCCAGCAGTAATATTGCCCTGAGTTTTACCATTGATGGAAATATAACATGGAGTTGGCATATGAATATCCTATAAAAAGTTACCAATATAAGTGTAAGTGTTCATTCCTTGCGTGATTATTCCATTTATTGACTAAATGAAATTTTCGCTTGCCAAACACTCGGGGCGAATAATAAAGCTGAAATTACCTAATGCAAAGACATTTGAAAAATGCAACACGTACGCTAATTCAATGACAAATAAAAATTTTATAATCATTGCCGTTGTGAAATTTATGGCTGATTTTTTATAAAAGATAAGTCTATTTAACTGGTTTAAAAATGAGCTTTGATTTTTTAGTTTATTTAAATTATTGATATTAAATGACTTTTATTTTTTCGCTTAAATATTTATTATGATCATCTAAAAAGTGTTATCTAGATCATAAAAATGAAAATAATTTGGATTGTTATGGTAAATAATTAATCAAGATAAAATAAAAAATGATATTGACGATGATAATTAATAACAGATCGGAAGGTTGTGTTTTATTCAGTTGAAGATGAAAAATATTTCTTTTACTGCAAATTATAGAACATGGTTTTGCATACTCTTACAGAGAGTAAAACCAAAGTTTTCTCTCTTTGTAGAGGAAAAGAATTTTTATAACTTGCTATCAACGGAGATAAAAAGATTAAACGCTGGAATAGAGGTCTTTATCAATTTGTGTTTTGGCTTTACATCAAAAAAATAAAATGTCAAACTCGAACTTGACGATTTTTCGTATCAATGTTATTTCCACGATGGGATAGGGTATATCTGATTATTTAACTATATGTTGATATAAATGTTGATATAAAACTATTCGTACCTGCAAATATAGTTGTCTTCTTTATCTTATTTTTTAGGAAGATTTTCTGTATTTATTATACAGGTAAACATTGGAGTCATTCTCTCACCAATAATGGGTTGTTAGACAGTTCATGGTTGTATTAGCTAAAGGATTCAAATATGAGTAAGAATAGTCCAGGTAGCGTAGCGCCGAAAGAAAGAATTAATATTAAGTATGTTCCTAATACGGGTGACCAGACCGCAGATGTTGAATTGCCTCTGAATCTTCTGGTTGTTGGTGACTTGAAAGGAAAAAGCGAAGATACGCCAATTGAAGAACGGCAGGCAGTTTCTGTCAATAAGAACAACTTTAATGCCGTAATGAATGAAGCGAACATCAATCTGACTTTTAACGTTCCTAATCGCCTCGATGAAAAAAGCGAAGAAGATCTGTCAGTTAATCTGGAGATAAAATCCCTGAGTGATTTTTCGCCAGATAATATCGCGAAGAAAGTCCCTGAATTAAATAAACTTCTCGAACTTCGTGAGGCATTGGTTGCATTAAAAGGTCCATTGGGAAATATCCCTGCTTTTCGTTCCCGTTTGCAGTCACTGCTGGATGATGAATCCGTTCGTGAGCAACTCCTGAAAGAACTTGAAATCGTCAATAAAAAATAACTGGTTAAAGGAATTTTTAAATGGCTCAGCACGAAGAAAACAGCACCGCGATCGCATCTGGCGCAACGACCTCCTTGCTTGATGAAATAATGTCCCAAGCGAGAATGACGCCGGAAAATGACGGCTACTATATTGCTAAACAAGGTGTTGCCGCGTTTATCGGCAGCATTTTGGATACGGGTTCAAACGAAGAACCCATCAACAAGTTGCTCGTTGATAAAATGATCGTTGAGTTGGATAAAAAACTTAGTGAGCAGATGGATGAAATTGTGCACGCTAATCAGTTCCAGGAGTTGGAATCTTCCTGGCGTTCACTGAAAATTTTGGTGGAACGCACTGATTTCCGTGAAAACATCCAAATCAACATCCTTCATGCGACTAAAGATGAGTTGTTGGAAGATTTTGAATTTTCCCCTGAAATTATTCAGTCTGGCTTCTACAAACACGTTTATTCCGCAGGCTACGGTCAGTTCGGTGGTGAACCTGTTGCTGCCGTCATCGGTAACTACGCGTTCAGCAATACGACGCCTGATATTAAACTGATGCAATATGTCAGTTCGGTAGGTGCGATGGCCCATGCGCCATTCTTGTCTTCCGTGTCACCGGAGTTCTTTGGCATTAACAGCTTTACCGAGTTGCCTGCCATCAAGGAACTGAAATCCGTCTTCGAAGGTCCTTCACATACTAAATGGCGTGCACTGCGTGAGTCTGAAGATTCACGTTACTTAGGTTTGACCGCACCACGTTTCTTGCTGCGTCTGCCGTATTCCAGCGTTGAAAACCCAATCAAGAACTTCAACTATCAGGAAAATGTCAACAGCGACCATGAACATTTCTTGTGGGGTAACACAGCGTACTTGCTGGCTAGCTGCCTGACTGACAGCTTCGCTAAATATCGCTGGTGTCCGAACATCATCGGTCCACAAAGCGGTGGTGCAGTCAGCGATCTGCCCGTTCACCTGTACGAAGCCATGGGCCAAGTTCAGGCGAAGATCCCGACTGAAGTGCTGGTCACTGACCGTCGTGAATTCGAATTGGCAGAAGAAGGCTTCATTACTCTGACCATGCGTAAGGGTAGTGATAATGCCGCGTTCTTCTCTGCAAACTCGGTTCAGAAACCCAAAGTGTTCCCAAATACCCGTGAGGGGAAAATTGCGGAAACCAACTACAAGTTGGGCACCCAGCTTCCATACATGTTCATCATCAACCGTCTGGCTCACTACATCAAAGTGTTGCAGCGTGAACAGATCGGCGCTTGGAAAGAGCGTCAGGATCTGGAACGTGAACTGAACATGTGGCTGAAACAGTACATTGCTGATCAGGAAAACCCACCTACTGATGTTCGTAGCCGTCGTCCCCTGCGTGCCGCTGAGATCAAGGTACTGGATGTTGAAGGCGATCCAGGCTGGTATCAGGTTTCGATGCAGGTTCGCCCGCATTTCAAGTACATGGGGGCAAGTTTCGAACTGTCTCTGGTTGGACGTTTGGATAAGGAATAATCATGGCTGCGCTGTACAGTTGGAACAGAGGCAGCTCTGCCAGTCTGTTCGAGCGCATTCAAGGGAAGAGCTACGGCTCTTCCCGTCAGTCAAGGATGCGTGCACTGCTTGAATCCATCAAGAAGCATTTGAATGAAGTGCTGAATTCCCGTCCCGGTGCCTGCCAAAGTGCCGTTGAATTAGGCGTCATTGATCTTAATGACGCGACCGCGACATCGGTGGATTTCAAGCAAAGTATCGAATGGGCGATTGAAGAGTGCATCAGAAATTATGAGCCCAGAATATCAGCGGTTTCTGTCAGTGCTATTCATGATGATTCAGATCCGTTGCTGTTGAGCTTTCATATCAGCGCTGAAATTTCTCTGGATGATATCAACGACCTTGTGGAATTTAGCATCCAGTTGGATAACAACCGGCGCTATTGCCTGGAGCGAACTCAATAAATGTCATTTGAAAAATATTTTAGAGATGAGCTGAACTATTTGCGACAACTGGGGAAAGAAGCCGCAGTTGAGCGCCCTCATCTTGCTGCATTTCTGTCAGAACAAGGCTCAGACCCCGACGTTGAGCGTTTGCTGGAAGGTTTTGCCTTCCTGACCGGTAATCTGCGGGCAAAGATTGATGATCAGTTCCCTGAATTGACCCACGGTCTGCTCAATATGCTTTGGCCGAACTATCTGCGTCCAACGCCCAGCATGACCATCATCGAATATACGCCGGATGAGAGCGTTGTGACGAAAGCGACACCGGTCAAGCGTGGCACCCAGATTATGAGCCATACGCTGGCAACTCAAGATGATATTTATTCGAGTGACAAGTCAGAGGGCAAAAAAGACGATCATGGCCGCTGTACCTTTACGCTCTGCCGTGATGTTTGGCTTTTTCCGTTTTCCATCCATGATATCTCCGTCAATAACAGTAATGAAACCGGCGTTATCGGCCTGAATTTTGCGTCGAAAACAGAACTGAGCCTGCATGAGTTGGGGCTGGACAAACTGCGTTTTTATTTGAGCGGTGATAACTATACCACTTCCCAGCTCTACTTCTGGCTCTGTTATTACTTCAGGAAAGCCGAATTGGTGGTCGGCGATACCGTGATCCCCCTGCCTGATTTTGACTTTGTGCCGGTGGGATTTGAGCGGGAAGATGCGTTACTGCCTTACCCGAAAAACGCCTATATGGGATATCGCATTTTGCAGGAATATTTCTGTTTTGCAGAGAGCTTCCTGTTTTTTGATGTGAAAGGTTTCCCAACGCTGCCGGAAGATCTTAAGACCAAAGATTTCAAACTGAATTTGCATTTTTCTCAGGCACTGCCACCAGAAGCCAAAATTCGGCATGACACTTTCCGTTTGCACTGCACGCCCGCAATCAACCTGTTCCCCATGGACAGTGAAGCGATCGAACTTAATGGCAGCCAGACTGAATACCCATTGAAAGCCAGTTATAGCTTGCCGGATAACTACGACATTTTCTCTGTCGATGGCGTAGAAAGCTGGCTGACCGGGGAAAATGGTGAACGCAGCCGTGCCCGTATTGGTGAGCGCGTTTATACCCCGTTTGAAAGTTTCAATCATCAAATTGATGACGAAGATGAACATTCGATGCGCTATTACCGCATTCGGGTAAAAGAGTCGCCTTTCCGCCGGGGGCTGGAACATTTCATCTCATTTGTCCGGGGAGATGAGGCCGATTTGCTCAGGTTCCAACTGAAAGAAAATGTTTCGATCAGATTGACCTGTACCAACCGTGAGATGCCTTTGGCGTTGCGGGTTGGCGACATTAATTACCCTTCAAACGGCAGCCCGACCTTTGCGACATTCCGTAATATCACGCGGCCGTCAGTGCCTCTCTATCCGTTGCTGGATGGCGGCTTGCACTGGTCATTGCTGTCAAATATGTCGCTGAACTATATGTCATTGCTGGATAGGGACGCGCTGAAACAGGTACTGCGTACCTACGATTTCCCCAGTATTCATAACCGACAGTCCAAGCGTTCATCGCAGAAACGGCTTGATGCCATTGAAAAGATTGAAACAGAGCCGACAGATCGTCTGTTCCGTGGTCAGCCTGTACGTGGGTTGCGCTCAACACTGTATATCCGACAACAGGCATTCAGCTCGGAAGGTGAGCTTTATCTGTTCAGTACGATCCTGTCACGGTTTTTCTCACTGTATGCCAGTGTCAATGCTTTTCATATGTTGAAGGTAATCAATTTAGATAATCAGGAATGTTATGAATGGCCGGTACAGATAGGTCAACACTCGTTGATGTAATCACTGAACAAGATCCTGCCACACCGTTGGCATTGGACATCGCACAGTACAACTTTTACCAGTTGGTTGAGCTGATTAACCGACTGGCGGTAGCGTGGGGTAAAACCGGAGAGACAGACCGTCCCGATCTGGAATCTATCCGTTTCCGCTCCAGTGCCAGCCTGGCGTTTCCGACGCGTGATGTCATTTCGCTTGTGCAATCCAAAAGGGGATTCTTCGAATTGGAAGTTTCCTTTATGGGACTGCATGGCAGCCAGTCCCCGATGCCGGGCTATTATCTGGATTCACTGGCATGGGAAGATGCTCAGGGGGAAAACCGTCTGACGGATTTTCTCAACCTTTTCAACCATCGTTTAATTACGCTCCTGCATCAAATCTGGCGGAAATACCGCTATTACATCTGCTTCAAGAAGGGTGGGGAAGATTATTTTTCCCAGCGTATGTTCTCTCTCGTGGGGTTAGGCAGTGATGTTAACCGCCGGTTGCTGAATATCAACCACAGCAAGATGCTGGCATATGCCGGATTGCTGGCAAGTCCCGGACGCTCACCAGAAGTTATATGCAGCCTGGTTTCTCACTGCTTTGATTTGCAGGACGTCACATTGCACGGCTGGCAATTCAGGAAAGTCATTATTCCCGATTATCAGCAGAATCGACTGGGTGGGAAGAAGAAGGGACAGACAATCAGTGATAGCGAGCTGTCCGTATTGGGGCAGAATTTTAGCATTGGTTCTTGGGTTGGGGATTACAGCGGTAAGTTTTTGCTCAGTATCAACAATTTGACTCGTGAACGGTTTCTCTCATTCCTGCCCGATGGCAAAAATTATCTCCCGTTGGTGATGTTCATTTCTTTTGTCATGCGTAGCCAGTTCGCTTGGGAACTGCGTCTTGGCCTGGCTGAAAATCAGGTCAGCGGCATGGTATTGGGGGCGAAGCAGAATAACCATCTGGGGTGGACCAGTTTTCTCGGTGAGCCGGAAAAGAAACCCTCTGTCATCATTTCAGTTATGGAATAACGACTATGGAAAAACATCAACCAATCCTTTCACTGCGGGTTCTGAATAGTGAACAGCTAGAAAGTGGTAAATCCGCCAATTGCCAGTTTTCGACACAGGGCGGTACGGTCGGCAGCAGTGAAAGTCACCTTTGGTCCGTGCAGGATCAACAGGGTAATGTCTGCCCGTCACAATTCGCCATTAAGTGGCAGGACGGGGCATTTTGCCTGCAAATGCTTGCTGAATCAGCACAAATCAACAATGCAACGCTGACACCTGAGTCGGGTTTGATCCTTTTGCAGCAAGGCGATCAAATCAAGGTAGGTAATTTGTCGATCAAGATCCACATCAGTTCTTCTGAAGCAGATCGGGTTGATCCTTCAACGGTATCACCGGAATCGCTGGTTTCCAGCCACAGTAATCCGCTGGATGCCATGATGGAAGGCGTACCCGCACAGAAATCCGTGTTTGCCCATGATGAAAGCATTGCGCCAACGGTGATGCACCGTTTCAGTGATGATCCATTGCGGGTACTGGATAGCGAAAGCCTGACGACGTTGAAACCTCAGGTTGAGGCTGATGATACGGAGCAACTTTTGCCGCCGGATCATGACCAATCCCCCCCATTTGCTAACCCTATTTCTGATAACCGAGGCAGTGTTATGGATCAGGAGTTCCTTGATTTACCGGATATCGCTTCCGATCAGCAGTATGAAGATATGGATGTTGATCATGTCGCCATTACCCCGCTTATGCGTGGGCTGGAAGCTCGGCTGCCCCTGCATGACAGCCAGCAGGCGAATGACTTCCTGCAAGAGATGGGCAAAACCATGAAAGCCGCTATTGAGGGTTTATTGGCACTCCAGCGTGAACAACATGGATTGCGTGATAAGCAGCTCCGCCCTATTGAAGATAACCCGCAGCGTCTGAATATGGATTATGACACCACCATGCAGGTGATGTTCTCTGATCAGAAAAGTCCGGTTCATCTTTCAGCGCCGGCAGCGGTAGCGGAAAGCCTGCAAAACTTGCAATTGCACTATCAGGCTAACCGCGTTGCGATTTCTGCTGCGCTGGACACCATGCTGGACGCCTTTTCACCAGACCAATTGCTCCGCCGTTTCTCACATTATCGTCGCAGCAACGAAGTCAGGAATAAAGATGCTTCCTGGGCTTGGGAAATGTACACCAACTATTACCGAGAATTAGCTTCCAGCCGCCAGCAAGGATTCGAAAAATTATTCCGCGAGGTGTATGAGCAGGCTTATGACCGCGCATTGCGTCAGGGCTTGGAGGAATCCAGCAATGATACATTCCGCTAGTCGCCGTCTATGGGCTGTAGGGATTTTATTGCTGTCAGTGATGTTGCTAAACGGCTGTAGCAGTGCATGGAACGCAACAAAAAAAGTGGGCCAAGTCATTTGGGATCCTTCCACACCGGTAGGTAAGCCCGATGAACAGGCCTCTGTTGCTAACATTACATTGCTGGCCGAACCCGACATCAACCCCAATGAAAGCGGTGAAGCGGCCCCTGTTGAAATGAATTTAGTTTATCTCAGTGAAGATTCTCGTTTTCTGGCTGCGGATTATGGCCAGCTTGAAAGCGACAAACTCGACAAGGTACTGGGGAAAAACTATATCGATCATCAGGATTACACCCTGTTGCCGGGGCAATACAAGCCTCTGGAACTGATTACATTGGAAAAGAAAAACCGTTACATCGGTGTCATCGTTCACTATGCAGATGCAAATCAATCTGAATGGAAAAAGATCATCCGAGTAAAAGACATTGGCCGCCATTACCACATCTTGGTGCATGTCAGAAATAACGACGTCGAACTTAGAAAAGAGGAGGAGTAATCATGCCAGGTAAAAATCGGGTGATTTGGCACGAAGGGTTATTCATCAAACCACAACATTTTCAGCAACAACAAAAACACATTGATTATCTGGCACATAGCCTGGTTTCAGTATTGACACCTTATGCCCACGGTTTCAGCTCCCTGAGCATCAATGATGATTTACTCAAACTGGGGCGTATCGGGATCACCGAAACCAGCGGCATCATGCCGGATGGCACGGTGTTTTCTGCGCCCAGTCAGGATTTGCTGCCAAAACCGTTAGACATCGAAAATGTCAATGATCTGAAAAGTAAAGAGATTTATCTGGCGTTGCCAATGTCCAGCGAGACGATCCGGGAAATTGCTGATCGGGATGCAGAAACGCAAAGTGCGGTACGTTATCGGGAACTGCCTACCGATATCCGTGACCTCCATACCAAAGGCGGTGATTCCTCAGTCTTTAATCTGGCCCAACTGACACCGGTTCTGATGCAAGGTTCTGAGGACATGAGTGCTTACACGACCATTCCACTGTGCCGCATCAAAGAAAAGCAAAAAGATGGCAACATCGTTCTGGATAACGAATTTATCCCGACGTGTTTATCCATTTTCGTGGCCGATAAACTCAAGCGTTTCATGGTGGAAATTGATGGCCTGCTGACAGAACGGTCAAGAACACTGGCTAAACGCATTGGCTCGCCGGGTCAGCAGGGGGTGGCGGATGTGGCAGAATTTATGATGCTGCAATTGCTCAACCGTGTTCAGCCGTTGTTCAACCATTATGCAAAACAAACCGTCCTGCACCCCCTGTATTTATATACCGAGCTACTCCAGACGTGTGGCGAATTGAGAACCTTCACGGATGCGAGCCGTCTGCCGGGGAATGTGTTGGCGTATGATCACAATAACCTGACCGATACCTTCCAGGATGTGATGCATGCCATTCGTGATGCGTTGAACGTGGTTCTGACGCCGCGTGCCACTTCGATTGCGCTGAAACAGAACGAAGGGGGTATTCGTGTGGCAACGCTCCACGACAACGATCTGCTGCGCAAAGCCGAATTCGTATTGGCAATCAGTGCCAGCACCCCGCAGGAGCAGTTGCGTCGTCAATTCGTCCAGCAAACCAAAGTGACCTCGATGGAAAGGATCCGCGATCTGGTCAGCGTCCAGTTGCCGGGCGTGCCGCTGATTGCCCTGTCCGCTGCGCCTCGCCAGTTGCCGTATCACTCTGGATATACCTATTTCCGACTGGATCAGAAGAGTCCGGCATGGAAAGAGATCCAGCAAGGCAATTCCATCGCATTCCACGTATCCGGGGATTTCCCTGACTTAGATATGCAGCTCTGGGCTATCAGGGGCGGTAAGGAATAATCATGAGTGATATCAATGTTGACAGTCCGTCACTGGAAAAACTGGAAAAACAGGCTGAAACGCTGAAAACGTTTCAGCGCCAGTATCAGCTACCGTTGCGTGGTGAAAGCCTCAACCCAATGATCGATGCCGCTACTCCCTTGCTGGGGATGGTTTTGCGTTTGCAGGACATGACGGATCAGGCACTGCCAGACAAGCTTTACCAACAGGTTGTTACTGACATTCGCGCCATTGAGCAGTATCTGCAAACCAAGGGTTATGAGCCAGGCGCAATTGTTTCATTCCGTTACGTACTGTGCACCTTCATTGATGAAACCGCGTTGGGGCACGGCTGGAACAGCCAAAATGGTTGGTTGAAGCAATCACTGTTGGTGCACTTCCACAATGAAACCTGGGGAGGTGAGAAAGTCTTCGTATTGCTTGAACGTCTGATGGGAGAGGCACAGCGCTACCAACATCTGCTGGAGTTCATTTATCTCTGCCTTTGCCTGGGGTATCGCGGACGCTACAAAGTCAGCACCCAGAAAAGTGATGACTTTGAGCGCCTGTTCCGTCGCTTGCAGCAACAGCTTCACTCACTGCGCGGGGATACGCCGCCGACCACGCTGTATGTCAATGTCAACGAGAGCAATGCGCGTTATCGCCTGAGCAGACGATGGACTATCAAGCACCTGTTCTGTATCAGCGTGGGATTGCTGGTGGCTATTTACAGCTTTTATGCCATTCGCCTCGGTGATCAGACCCAAGACATATTACAGCAGCTAAGTAACTTATTGAGATAGGAAGTCGCCATGATCCAGATTGATTTGCCAACCCTTGTAAATCGTTTAAACCCGATGACCCGCCATGCGCTGGAAGCCGCGGCGGCATCTTGTGTCAGTCAGCAACAACCTGAAATCACGGTTGCACAGCTACTGCTGCAAATGATCGATACGCCACTCAGTGATGTGCGACTGATCCTAAGTAAAGCCGAGATCGATAAAGATCTGCTGAAAGAACAACTCGATCAGGTCATGACGCACCACCAATCACTGGTGCAGTCTTACCCCAATTTTTCCCCCATGCTGGTGGAGTGGTTACAGGATAGCTGGCTGTTGGCTTCCACCGAGATGCAGCATACCGAACTGCGCAGTGGCGTGCTGCTGATTGCGTTGTTGTTCAGTCCGCTGCGTTATCTGGCACCACAAACAGCACGTTTGCTGGCAGGCATCAACCGCGAATTATTACGCCAGAACTTTGCCGAATGGACTCATGGTTCGGCCGAACATCCCTTTGCTGACAATGGTAAAGAGGGGCAAGGTGTGCATCCGGCAAACAGTGATAACCTGCTGGCACGCTTTACCCAGAACATGACCGAACAAGCGCGTCAGGGCAAACTTGATCCGGTTTTGTGCCGCGATAACGAAATCGATCTGATGATCGACATTCTGTGCCGTCGCCGCAAAAACAACCCCATCGTTGTTGGTGAGGCGGGGGTAGGTAAAAGTGCCCTGATTGAAGGCCTGGCATTACGTATTATTCACGATTGCGTACCGGATAAATTGCGCAACAGTGAACTGATGACACTGGATCTGGGGGCATTGCAGGCCGGGGCAGCAGTTAAAGGTGAATTTGAAAAACGTTTCAAAGGCATCATGGCTGAAATTAGCCAATCGCCAAAACCCATCATCCTGTTTATTGATGAAGCCCATACCCTGATCGGTGCGGGCAACCAAGCGGGCGGCTTGGATATTTCCAACCTGCTGAAACCTGCTCTGGCACGGGGTGAACTGAAAACCATCGCTGCTACGACGTGGAGCGAGTACAAAAAGTATTTTGAAAAAGATGCAGCGCTGTCCCGTCGTTTCCAACTGGTGAAAGTTTCGGAGCCAACCGCAGATGAAGCGACCATCATCATGCGTGGCTTGCGTGCCATTTACGAGCAAGCGCATGGTGTATTGATTGATGATGAAGCCCTGAAAGCTTCTGCGGTATTGAGTGACCGTTATCTTTCCGGCCGTCAACTGCCGGACAAAGCCATTGATGTGCTGGATACCGCTTGTGCCCGTGTTGCCATCAACCTGACTTCACCACCGCGTCAGATCTCCTCGTTGACGACCGAACTGCACCAGATGCAAATGGAAATCGATGTGCTGGAGAGAGAGCAACGCATGGGGCTGAACGTCCACGCGGATCGCTTGGGCGAATTGCAAGGCCAACAGAAAGAGATTCAGGAACAACTTGTTGAGCTGGAAAGCAACTGGCAACAGCAGCAGGAATTGGTGAAACAGATCATCGAACTGCGCAGCCAATTGCTGTCTGACGATGCGTCAGTTGAAGCTGAATTAGCTGAAAAAGCGGCTGGAGATATCGCGGAAGAAGTGGCTGAACAGCTTGCTGAAAATGCAGAAGCCAATGAAGCCATGGCTGACGATGAACAATCTCTGATTGAGAAACTGGCCGAACTTAACGCACAACTGGCTGAACTCCAGCAGCAACAAACCTTGGTTTCCCCACATGTGGACAAAACCCAAATCGCTGCGGTGATTGCCGAGTGGACTGGCGTGCCATTAAACCGCTTGTCACAAAGCGAACTGTCCATTGTCACAGAACTGCCAACCCACTTGGGACAGAGCATCAAAGGGCAGGCAATGGCGATCGAGTGCCTGCACAAACACTTATTGACCGCTCGGGCAGATTTGCGTCGTCCGGGGCGTCCGCTTGGGGCATTCCTGTTGGTCGGGCCAAGCGGTGTCGGTAAAACTGAAACCGTCCTGCAAATTGCAGAATTAATGTTTGGTGGCCGTCAATACCTCACCACCATCAACATGTCCGAGTTTCAGGAGAAACACACCGTTTCCCGTCTGATTGGTTCACCTCCGGGTTACGTGGGATACGGCGAGGGTGGTGTCCTGACCGAAGCCATTCGCCAGAAACCGTATTCCGTTGTTTTGTTGGATGAAGTGGAAAAAGCGCACCCAGACGTCCTGAACTTGTTCTATCAGGCGTTCGACAAAGGGGAACTGGCGGACGGAGAAGGGCGCATTATCGACTGTAAAAACGTCGTGTTCTTCCTGACGTCGAACTTGGGTTATCAAACCATCGTAGACCATGCCGAGCAGCCAGAGCAGATCAACGACCTGCTTTACCCGGAATTGGCCGCGTTCTTCAAACCCGCACTGTTGGCGCGTATGGAAGTCATCCCTTACCTGCCGTTGGGTCATGAAACCCTGAAAACCATCATTCAGGGCAAGCTGGCTCGACTGGATACCCTGCTGACGCAACGCTTCAACGCAGAAGTCACCATCAGTGACGACGTATCTGAAGAGATCCTGCAACGCGCGACCCGTGCGGAAAATGGTGCCCGTATGTTGGAATCCATCATCGATGGTGCCCTGCTACCGCCGGTATCCTTGCTGTTATTGCAGAAAATGGCGGCGGGTACACCGATTAAGGCTATCCGCTTAAGTGTGGCTGAACACGAATTCCATGCAGAGGTTGAGGAGGCAGAATAATGAAACAGCGGCTGAAAAGCGCGTTAGCGTTATTGGAAAATGACACTACAGAACAACTGGTTGACCATTTTTTGCAGGTCAGCCATAGCTCGCGTTTTGATGCCCTGTTGGTTTTCCTGCTGAACATCAACGAGAACAGGTTGGAATGCTACAACTTGCCGGGGCCACAGCAAACCAGTTCGCGCCGGTTGCAAGTGGACATTGATGACGTCAATAACCCATTGATACAGGTATTACGCAAGGGAACCCCCATTATTTGGGCTTCCCTGAATCACGGGGCACGCATCGATGATCCTCACTTCCGCACGTTTGTTGCAGAGCTGCCGCATAACTGTGGGTTATACGGCATCCCCCTGTTTGACTGCAATGGACAGGCATGCGGTGTCATCGCCATCTTTGCCGAAAATGTTGACCATTTTACCAACAATGAAAACATGTTCGGCATCTATTGCCATGTTATGCAGTATCGCCTGAAAAAGTTGCAGGAACTCGAACAACTGCGCGGACAGTTACGTCAAATCCGCCAGGTATTTCAGGTTCAACGTCAAAAAGAAAAACAACTGGATGAACTGCTGGCTTCCCTGAGCGGGTCGAAAAACCCGTCGGCCGTCAGCAGTATCTCCGTGGATTACAGTCATATCGATAATCTGCCAAAGGCCATAGAAGAATTTGAAAGCGCCGTGTTGGTTCAACGTCAGCGTCAGTTTGGTAACGACACCCGATTGATTGCACAAAGTCTGGGCATTGCCCAGCGGACGTTGGTTTACAAACTGGCTAAATACGGGTGTAGATTATGAATATTGTTTTAATTATCAGTTCATTGCTCGCTTCATTGACAGGGAACCCCAAACTTGCGGAGCGGGTAGACCTCAAGGACGTGGTCACGGTAAAGGAAGAGCAAAATTTAGATGAACTGCATAAATGCCGCTTTGAGCCGTCTCCTCTTATTCGGCTGGCATGCTATGACAGTGCGTTGAATAACATCAAATTCAAAACGGTACAAATTCCTATTGAAAATATGGGGCCTTTATGGCGGCAAGCGATGGAGCAGGAGATGAAACGCACCGACTACTCGACCAGCTTCATGGTGACGCAGGGAGAGAATGGGGCGTCACCGGTTATCCTGACCACGCCCGCGCTTGGCGTCCCCCCTCCGCGCCCGGTATTAATGCTGAGCTGTATCGACAGTATCACCCGCTTACAGGTGGCACTGCCTAAGCCTGTGGGATCCGGGGTGGTCACCGTGGCAACAGACAGAGCCGAGTACCGTACGGAATGGTTCGTGCGGGAACACGGCTACTTATGGGAATCCAGCCGTGGCTTACCGGGCATTGAAGAAATCAAGCGCCTGATGAACAGCGACCGGATGAGCGTGACGGGCAGTCATGGCAGCCAGATAACCTTTAACATTTCTCAGTTGGAGCAGGCAGCGAAGCCATTACGCGCTGCCTGCCGTTGGTAATCGACATGGACATCAGAACACAATTTGACTGGTTCGGCTCCCTGCTGGCCCCCCTGTCCGATGAGCAGATTGGCAAGGCACTGGCAGATAACGATCCCACTTGGGAATACATTGACAGCGAAATGATGAAATTGGGTTCGCTGTCACATGGCTCGCTGGATATTGAAGCGATCCAGCGTCAGTCATTGCAATTGTTGAGAGAAAACAGCAAAGACTTCCGGCTGGTGGTGCATCTGCTGCGAACTTTGCAACATGCCGGCAACGTGGCGGAACTGATCCTCGCCGTGGAACTGTTAACCGATTATGTCAAAAACTACTGGGAAAAAGGTTGGCCGACCAAACCCCAGTTAAAACGTCGGCTGGCACAGCAAGTCCTCAAACGTTTTGACGCTGCCCAAGGCAGTTTTATTGAACGGGCGGGCAAAAGTGAACGGGATGAGGCACAGGGGGCATTGGCACACCTTGCCCAGTGCTGGCATGCCAGTGAAACCGAGCTGGCCAAAGACGTTGACCAACTGCGCATTCGCTATAACCGTCAGCCAGAAGCCGTGCCGGTGGAGGCAAAGCCGGTTCCCGCCGCCGCACCGGCATCGACAGCCGGAACCACGGCGCAAGCGCCACAGGGCCATGAAGTTGCCCCGATGCCGGAAGTTGACGTCAACAGTTCGAGCGATAAAGCGTGGAAGCAGACCTTGATGACTGTCGCCGATTTGCTGTGTGAACGGCATCCCGACTCCCCGATCGGGTATTCCCTGCGCCGTCACGCAGTATGGCACACCATCACATCGGCACCGATGGCGAATGCGACGGGCAAAACCCCGTTGGCACCGGCTTCCGCCGATCGTACCGCTGACTATTTGGCGAGACTGCCGACGGCAGACAACGCCTTGCTCCAACAAATCGAGCAGAGCCTGACACTGGCACCTTACTGGCTGGATGGTCACGCCATTGCCGCCCAAGCCGCGTTGCAACTGGGCTATGGGCACGTCGCACAGGCCATGCGTGATCAGCTAAATGCTTTTCTGGATCGGTTGCCGGTGCTGAAAACCTTAAGTTTTTCTGACATGAGTCCGTTTATTTCGCCCGAAACCCTTGACTGGCTGGCACCGGAACCCGTGGCAACGGGACAGGGTTCCCTGTCGGTTGATCAGGCCACTATCTGGCAATGTTTCCAGCAACAGGGATTGACCGCGGCACTGACCCTGCTGGAAGCCCATCAACAACAGTTAACGGAGCCACGGGATCAATGCTATGGCCAATTGCTCAACGCCCAACTGCTTGAAGAAGCGGGCATGACCGCGCTGGCCCAACAGCATTACCGCAATTTGTTACACACGGGACAACACATGCAACTGACTCAATGGGAACCCAGCCTGCTGGCGTTATTGACTGAAAAATTGGCTGAAAAAGGCCCGTCTTCCCTCAAGGATACGGCTGCAAACAGGAGCGTTAACCCATGAAATGGCCCTCTTTGTCCTCTTTGGCACCCTTGAAATCCGCCTTGCCGACCTTGGCGAAGTTTAAGTCACTGCCCCGCCTCAAGGCCTTGATGGCACTGATTCTGGCGCTGATCCCCTGCCTGCTGCTGATTGCCGTCTGGTGGTGGGGGCCGGAGTGGAAACTGCGCAACGATTATCCGTTGGAAAGCCTGGCCGCACGCTGGCTGGCCACCGCCCTCATTATTATGATGGTGTTGGGCTGGATCGGCATGAAAGCGTGGCGTCGCCTGCGGACACTGGAAAAGCTGAACCTTGACGTTGAACTGAAAGTGTTTGATCCGGTCCGGGTGGACATTGAACATCAGGATCGCTACCTCGACCACTGGAAATCCCAGTTGCAACGCCATCTGGATGCCTACAATTACCTGTATGAACGGCCGTGGTATATGGTCATCGGCAGCCAGAAGAGCGGCAAGACCTCACTGATAAAGGAAGGGGTGAAGCTGTCTGAAATCGCGGCACCCGAATATTTGCGTCAGGATGGCGAAGTCCCCCTGATGCTGCGTTGCTGGCTGGGGGAAAAAGCGGTGATCATCGATCCCAAGGGGCAGTTGATTGACCAGCCCGTGCCACTGAACAGCGACAAACCCCAAATCAACAGTCGCCTGTGGGAAGCGTTGCTGAACTGGCTGGCGGAAAACCGTCAGCGCCAGCCGCTCAACGGCCTGATCCTGACCGTGGATACCCTGCGCCTGATGAGCGACAGCCGCGAACAGCGTGAACGCTATGTGCGGGAAATCCACCAGCGCCTGCAAGACGTCCGCCTGACCTTCCACAGCCAGTTGCCTCTCTACCTGGTGATGACCAAAATCGACCTGCTGCATGGCTTTGAAGCCCTGTACCAGTCGCTGGATCGCCAACTGCGCGATCAGATCTTGGGCGTGACCTTCAGCCTCAACAACCGCGATGAAAAAGCGTGGCGCAGTGAGCTGGAGGCGTTCTGGAAACAGTGGATGGCCAACCTGAATACCGCGATGCCGGACAGGATGCTGAACAACGTGGATGCCAACCAGCGCAGCGCCCTGTTCAGTTTCACCCGCCAGATCCAGGGGCTGCACAGCTACATCGCCCAGATGCTGGACGATATCCTGTATAACGATGAACACCACCGCCCGACCCTGCGCGGCGTTTACCTGACCTCGGCCCATCAGGTGGGGCAGATGGATGACCTGTTCACCCAGTCGGCCTCGGCGCAGTACCATCTGGGGACGCAGGCGTTCCCCACTTGGCCGGCGGGCGATACCCTGCCGTTCTTTACCCAGTCCCTGTTTGAGGATGTCCTGCTGGCCGAACCCAACCTGGCGGCGGAAAACCGCCTCTGGCTGAGCCGCAACCGCCGGCAGTTGTACACCTTCTCCACGGTCAGCGCATTGGTCGTGCTGGCGATGTGGGGCGGCTGGCATTACTTCTACCAGAAAAACTACCGGGCGGGGGAAGAAGTGCTGGCACAGGCGAAAAACTTCCTGTCCGTGCCGCCGCCCAAGGGGGATGACCACGACGGCAACCTCCAGTTACCGCTGCTGAACCCGATCCGGGATGCGACGCTGGCTTACGGCAACTATCACGAGAATAAATCCTTCCTGACCGACATGGCACTGTATCAGGGCGGCGGGGTCGGGCCGTATGTGGAAGGCACTTACCTGAAACTGCTGGAGCAGCGTTTCCTGCCGGCCCTGATGTTGGGGCTGCTGGATGACCTGAAGCAGGCCCCGGCCGGCAGTGAGGAGAAACTCGAAATCCTGCGGGTGATGCGCATGATGGAAGACAAAAGCAAGCGCAACGCCAGCCTGGTCGCCCAGTATATGCGGGCGCGCTGGAGTCAGGCGTTCAACGGCCAGCGGGATGTGCAGGAGGCGTTGCTGACCCACCTGGATTACGCCCTCGACCGGACCGACTGGAAGGCCCTGCGTGACCGCGGGGACAAAGACGCCATTGCCCACTTTGCCCCGTTTGTCAAACCGATCCGGCAGGCCCAGGATGAGCTGAAGGCGCTCTCCGTCAAGCAGCGGGTGTACCAGAACCTGCGTATCCGGGCGCAGGATAGCCTGCCGGCACCGCTCAACCTGCGTGACCAGATTGGCCCGAGCTTTGACGATGTGTTTGTGGCCAGCAATGAAAAACGGCTGGTGCTCCCGCAGTTGCTGACCCGCCACGGCCTGGTGGATTACTTCGTCCGGCAGAAGGATGAGCTGACCAAACTGACCGAGATGGACAGTTGGGTGCTGAACATGGCGAAGCCGAACCCGGACAGCGCCGGCGGGACGCACGACCAGTACAGTGCCAAGGATCAGGAGCGGATCCTGAACGATATCAATGAGCTGTATTTGTCCGAGTACACCGCCACCTGGCGGGCGGCGATGAACAACCTCGAGGTGCGGGATTTTGATGACCTGCCGCACGCCATCAGTGCCATTGAACAGGTGATCAGCGGTGAGCAGCCCATCAAGCGGGCGCTGCAAATCCTGAGTGACAACACCCACCCGCCGGTGACGGGCAACGCCCTGGGCGAGAAAGAAAAAGCGGCGTGGCTGAAACAGCCCGACTACCGCCTGTTAAACCGCATCAGCCACGACTTTGCGCAGGAAACGGAAGTGCTGGTGGAACGCGGTGACAAGGGCAGTACGTTGCAAAGCGTCTACCAGAAACTGACGGCCCTGCACCGTTACCTGCTGGCGATCCAGAACTCGCCGGTGCCGGGTAAGGCTGCCTTGCAGGCGGTGCAGATGCGGCTGGACAAAAACAACAGTGACGCGATTTTTGAAGTGCAGCAGATGGCGAAAACCCTGCCGGAGCCGCTGAACCGCTGGGTGGGGGATTTGGCGGAACAGGCCTGGCGCGTGGTGATGATGGAGGCGGTGCGGTCACTGGAAGTGGAATGGAGCCACACCGTGGTCAAGCAGTACCGGACTTATCTGGCGGGGCGCTATCCGTTTAACCCGAATGCCCGCGAAGAAGTGCCGCTGAGCGAGTTTGACCGCTTCTTCCGGCCGGACGGCACGCTGGACAGCTTCTACAAGCAGAGCCTGAAACCGTTCGTGGAATACAACCTGACGATGGGCACGGACGGCAAGACGCTGATCCGGGCGGATGTGATGAAACAACTGGCCGTGGCCGATCGCATCCGCACCACCTTCTTTACCCCGCAAAACGGGCTGGGTGCCCAGTTTGCCATTGAACCGGTGAGCCTGACCGGCAACAAGCGCCGGGCGGTGCTGAACCTCGACGGGCAGTTGGTGGATTACTCGCACGGGCGGCGCAACGTGGCGCGCCTGATTTGGCCGAACTCGATGCGGGCCGGCACCGAAAGCCAGCTGACCCTGATGCCGGCGAACAGCAACCGGGCCCCGCGCGCCCTCAGCTTCAGCGGCCCGTGGGCGCAGTTGCGGCTGATTAACAGCGGCACGCTGACGGACATCCAGCCGGGCTTCTTTGATGTGCGCTTTGGCGTGGATAACGGCGACATGACCTACCGCGTCTACGTGGATGAATCCGACAACCCGTTTGCGGGCGGGCTGTTCAGCCAGTTCACCCTGCCGGACACCCTGTATTGAGTGCCAGGCGTGACAGTCAACCCGCCCCCGGCCTTCGGGCCGGTTTTTTTTTTAAGGAGAGCAGTGAGAATATGAGCGGACACCCTGACAATCTCATCATCCGGGCGGGCGGCAGCCCGCTGGATCGGCCGGAATTTGCCGTTATCCGCGATGAAATCAACAAGACCAGCCACCCGGCCCAGCCGGAAGTGAACTGGCCACTGGTGGAGTCGCTGTCCCTGACGTTGTTCAAGGGCAACGGGGTCGATTTGCAGACCGCGATTTACTACACCCTGGCCCGGATGCAACTGGGCGGGCTGGCGGGGTTCACCGAGGGGTGTGAACTGCTGGCGGGGGTTATCGTCAGTGAATGGGAGACGGTGTGGCCGCCGCAGCCGGCGGTGCGCACCGACCTGCTGGAGTGGTTCCATACCCGCACCGGCAGTGTGCTGCGCCAGTGGGATTTCACTGCCGGCGACCTGCGGCTGATTTACCGTGCCGAACGGGCGCTCCAGTTGATTATCGACCGGTTGCAGCAATCCGACCTGAAACGCCTGCCGCGGGTGGAAAACCTGCTGTGGTTCTTCCAGAACGCGGCCAAAAAGCTGGAAAAACCGCGCCAGGCCGCCAAACCGGCCGCGCCGGTGCAGATGCCGCCGCTGGTCTACCTGTCCCCGTCCGACACCGGGCCGGACACCCCGCCGCCGCCGCCGCGCCATGAGCCGCCGGTGGGCGGGACCCCACCGCGCGTGCGGGTGCAGTTCCCTGAACCGCCGGCGAAAGGCCCCAGTGCCTGGCAGGGCTTTGGCCTCGGTGCCCTGTTGGGTGCCCTGGTGTGGGTGGGGAGCTGGCTGGGGTTCCACAAGCCGTTGCAACAGCAGCTTGACGCCATCACCGCCCAGCCGGCGGGGGCGCGCTTGGCGTGGCTGTCCCGGCCTGAACTGGCCAGTTATGCCGGCCAGTTGGCGCGGCTGGCCGAGACCCCGCCCTTAGCCACCTGGGAGGCCGCCCGCCGCCTGACCGCAGCGGCGGAACAGCGCTGGCCGGATTCGCCGGTGCAGCAGCAGGCGACCCGCCAGTGGCAGCAGCAGGCGGCCGCCCGGATTGACAGCGTGCCGCTGGCCGGCGGCTGGCAGGCCACCCACGACCGGCTCACGCAGTTGGCGGACAAAATTTTGTTGCAGGAGCGCACCCGGGGCAGCTTCACGCTCTCCTACCTGAAAACCGCCCTCTACGATATCCAGCGCAGCCACGGCAGTGAGGTGCCGCTGGAAGAGCTGCTGCGCCAGTTGGGCGTCCATGCGGCGAACGGGGAGGCGGCCCCGCCGGTGTTGCTCAAGGGCATCGATGACCGCTTTAATGCCCTGCTGGGCCGCTATGACCGGCTGCGGCAGGCGACCGACCATCATGAGCAAGCCGTCCCTGCGGACGGCGGGCAGTAATCAGGGAGACTTACCATGTCAATCAAAAAGAACCTCAATAAATTGAAAAAAGGACAAGCCTTTGTTCAGCAGGGGCAAGAGACTGTTCAGAAAGCGAAACAGGTTGCAGGAAAATTGGGCGGCGGCCTGTCAGGCACGGCAGGCTTAATTCCGGGGGGTGGTTTTACCGGGGGAATAGGCGGAAGTTCAGGCAGCGGTATTTCAGGGTCGGCGGGACTCATTCCGGGCGGCGGTTTTACCGGTGGACAAGGGTTGTCAAAACGCGCAGCCGGGGGGCAGAATGCGGCCACCAAAGTGCTGGAAAAAGTCGGCCAGATGCTGATGGGCGGGCGTGACCCAAGTGGCCTGCAATTTACCCTGACTGCTGGCGGCCTGCCGCCGCAGACGTTTGTGGTGACCGATTTCACACTGAACGAAAGTTTTTCCCAGCCGTTCAGCCTGAATGTGGGGCTGGCCAGTGCCGACCCGGCCATCGACTTTCCGGCGGTGCTGGATCGGGCGGCGACCCTGACCATTCTGCAGGACGGTGTCGAGCAGCGCAGCCTCACCGGCATGGTGGCGCGCTTTGAACAGGGCAACACCGGGTTGCACCAGACCACCTACCGGATGACCATTTACCCGGATTTATGGCGCACCACGCTGCGCCAGAACTCGCGCATCTTCCAGCAGCAGGACATCGCCGGCATCGTCAGCACGATTTTGAAAGAGCACAGTATCCGTGACGTGGTGTTCAGCCTGCGCCACCCGCACCCGGCACGGGAATTCTGCGTCCAGTATCAGGAAAGCGACTTTGCCTTCCTGCAACGGCTGACGGCGGAAGAGGGCATCTTCTACTTCTTTGAGTGCGGCAACGGGCGCAACACGCTGGTGTTTGCCGATGACGCCGGCTCGGTGCCGCCGGGGCTCATCCTGCCGTACCAGCCGGGGGAGACCAGCACCACGGGGGCACCGTCGGTGACCCACCTGACCAGCAGCGCGCAGGTGCGCCCGGCGCAGGTGGAGCTGAAGGATTACACCTTCAAGAACCCGGCGTGGCCGGCGGAGTTCCGGGCGCAGATGAAGGACGAGCAGTTGCAGGAAAGTTACTACGAGCACTACGACTACCCCGGCCGCTTCAAGGACGAACCCCACGGCAAGGCCTTTACCCGCTACCGGCTGGAGGCGCTGCGCAGCGACGCAGTGACCGGGCAGGGGCGCGGGCACGCGATTGCTGTCCAGCCGGGCAAACTGTTCACCCTGATAAACCACCCGCGCCCCGACCTGAACCAGTCATGGCAGGTGGTCAGTGCAACCCATGCCGGCAGCCAGCCGCAGGCACTGGAAACGGCGGGCGGCGGCGAGAGCGGCACCACGTTGCACAGCGAGTTCAGCTTTATCCGCCATAACCAGCACTGGCGTCCGGCACTGCTGGCCAAACCGGTGATGGATGGCCCACAAATTGCCAAGGTTGTCGGGCCGGCGGGGGAGGAAATCTTCTGTGACCAGTACGGCCGCGTGCGCCTGCAGTTCCCGTGGGACCGATACGGTAAGAGCGACGACCAAAGCTCCTGCTGGATACGGGTCAGCCAGCCGTGGGCCGGGCAGGGCTGGGGGATGCTGGCCATCCCACGCATCGGCCAGGAAGTGGTGGTGGATTTCCTGCACGGCGACCCGGACCAGCCGATTGTCACCGGCAGAACCTACCATGCCAGCAATATCCCGCCGGGCAAACTGCCGGGCAGCAAGACCCAGATGGCGTTCCGCTCCAAGACCCACAAGGGCGAGGGCTATAACGAGCTGCTGTTTGAGGATGCGAAGGGCAGCGAGCTGTTGTCGCTGCATGCGCAGAAGGACATGCACACTAAAGTACTCAATGACCGCGACACCCAAGTGCTGGCCAACCACAAGGAAACCGTGGACAAAAACCAGACCCTCACCGTCAAGGGGCACCAGAAGGCCACGGTTAACCTGACCCGCACCGACACGGTCGGCCTCGCCTATGCCCTGACCGTCGGGGGCGCGATGAACACCGCCGTCACCTTAAGCCAGAGCGAACAGGTGGGTGTCCACAAATCCGTGATAGTCGGCCATAGCCTGTCCATCAAGGCCGGGGATGTGATTGAGCTGCAATGCGGTGCCAGTACCCTGCGCATGGACAGCAGCGGCAAAATCACGATTCAGGGCAGCGAGTTCAAGTTTGAGGCCAGCGGCCCGGTGCAAATCACCGGCAAAGACATCGACCTGAACTAAAAAGGACGGATTGGGATGGAATTTCGTAATTTGACCCCGTTTGCGGTCATGAACTATTCAATGCTGGATATTGAGGATGTGGAGCACCACGTGGCGGTGATGAAAATCGGCTACCAGTTGCTGCCGGATCGGGCCGGGCAGTGCACCGCCGAACTGTTGCCTGCGCCCCCCCTGTGTGTGCAGGATGAATACCGCGGGCCGATGAATGCCTCACAGGTGTTGCAGGAGAGTGACCTCGCGCCGTTTAAGCCGCGCTGTGACATTATCGTCAACGGCACGGCTTATGCCCCGGAGGGCCGCCCCTGTCCTGAGTTTCCGGTCCGGTTGCAGGTGCAAGGCAGGCAGGGCCAGACCCTGCTTGACAAAACCCTGGCCGTGAGCGGGGAACGGGCCTTTATCCGTGACTCCCGCGGTCATTGGCAACTGACGGCCCCGAAACCTTTCTCAACGCTACCGCTGGATTACCGCTACGCCTTTGGCGGCGAATGCAAAATTCAGGCGGATGACAAAGCGGGCGAACACCTTAACGACAGTGACCGGCTGACACCAGAACAGCGCCGGCAGCACCCGGACGGGGAAAATGCCCCCGTTGCCCATGCCGCCTGTGACACCAATCCGCTGGGCACCGGCTTTGTCACGCCGTGGTACGCCAACGCCAAACAGCTCACCCGCTCCCCGGCCCCGCGCATCACCGCACCGGAGGCGCCGTTCACCGCGGCGCATTTTTCTGCCCAACTGGCGGGCACGTTATCGCCCGAGACCCCGGCCTGCCAGCCGCAAGGGCTGGGCCTGGTCGGCCGGGCGTGGACCCCGCGCCGCCCGCTCGCCGGCACGTATGATGATGACTGGCTCAACCACCGCCACCCTTACCTGCCGAAAGACTTTGACTTCCGCTACTGGAACGGTGCCCCGGCTGACCAACAGATCGACTGGCCGGACACCGACATTGCCCTCACGTTAAGCGGCCTGACCCCCGGCGGTCACCTGCACGTCACCCTGCCGGGGCACCGGCCGTTTATTTTGCTGCGGCTGGACAACGGCGCCCTGCTGCCGGTGCCGATGCGCCTTGATACGCTGATCCTCGACAGCGAGGCGATGACACTGCATCTCACCTGCCGGCTGAATTTTAAAACCAGCCTGCCGGTGCGGGTGGCAGAGGCGCGGTTTGAAATCGACCCCGATGCCCCGCTGCTCAAGCTGGCCCCACGGGAAGAGGAGAAAAAAGATGGCTGATAACTATATCGCCCGCACCGCGGGTGAATGGCTGCTCATCGGTATGTTGCCCGATGTGTGCAAGACCCCGATGGGATCTTCAACACCGCCGATCCCGTATCCGGTGATGGCCAAACTGGCGGGCAGCGATGTGCCGGTGAAAACCGTGCGGGCCAACGGCCAGCCGGTGGTGGTGTTCGCCCAGAGTTTTGTGCCGCAGACGATGGGCGATCAGCCCGGTGTGGCGAATGGCGTGAAAAGCGGCACGGTGGGCGGCAAATGTCACCCGAAGACGCATACCCAAACGGTGCGGGCGGGCAACAAGCTGCTGTTGCGCCACGGGGATGAATTTTGGATGAACGGGGCATAAGGCGGGAAAACGATGTCAGAAAGTATACTGGTCACACCGGACAGCGCCGATGTGCGGGCCGAAAAATATTGTCAGGAATTTAACCTCCGCACGCAGGCGGAGGCGGAGCAAGCGTTAAACAATGTGGATACGTTATACCGGCAAAGTGCCCGCTTTTACGGTGATTACGGTGCCGACCCGGAATTGGACGTTTACTATAATCAGCTGGACGCGGATTTCGCCGCGCAGGATTTTAAGAAAACCGCGCAACAGACCGTTGAAAAATTCAAAAGTGGGGAGTTTCCCAAGCCAGAATGGGACGAGGAAAAAGAAGACGATAATCCGCCCAAACCCAATGACGCCCTGCCCGCCAAAGCCCGCGATGACAGCCCGACCGGGGAAGGCAACACGCTGGGTAAAATCGTCGGTCAGGCTCCGCAGGGCACAAATCCGCCGGAGGCGGCCAATGCGGCGGTGACCGCGGAAACGGCGCAGGAAAAAGGCTGGCTGGATCAGGCGGGAGACTGGTGGGATGAGACCCAGGCAGGCGTGCAAAAGTGGGGGGAAGAAGCCGGGGAAAAACTGGCGGCGGCCTGGGATAACCCGGGCAAGGCCGCCATTGGGGCCGCCAAAGAGGCGTGGAATACCGTGCCTGATATGGGTGAACTGGCCATCCGGGCGGGAACGGGACTGCCTTCTGCGGTGATGGGCGACACCGGTAATCTCTTGAAATGGATGGGGGCTGACGCGATAGGGGATACCGCCCTTGCTGCGGCTGATAAATGGAATAAAGAGGTCGTTGACAAGGCCGTCGAACTCAGTCATGTGGATGCCGCCCGGTTTGATATCACGGATAAGGCGGAACAAGGGGGGGCGCTGATTTTTAATACCGCCAGCCTGGCAACGGGGGCTGGCGGGCTGGCCAAACAGGGGGCGAAAGCGGTAGTTAAAAAGGCCAAACCCCCTGCCGGCGGCAAAGTCAAAGGCCAATCTGGAGACACCCCGGATGCCAAACCTGCCAAAGAGACACCCAAGGATGACGCCACGCCGTCCAATAACAAAGAGGGAAGCTGCACGGGAACCTGTAGTGTAAAAGGGGAACCTGTCGATATGGCGACCGGCGACTTCCTGCAAGTCTGGCCGGTGATTGCCATTCCCGGATTATTGCCGATCACCCTGACCCGGACCTATCGTTCTGCCGCCAAGTTAAGCGGCCTGTTTGGTGAAAAATGGGCGGATGACTGGTCACGCCAGTTAGTGTTGACCGACGGCAGGGTGGATTTCACGGATACCGACGGCGTCATTTACGATTTCAGTACGCCGGAAAATCAGGTACTCGCCCGTAACCGGCATATTCCCCATTGCCTGCTGACGGGGGAACTGACGGGCGAATTGCAACTGACTGACCGCCAGTCCCAGTTGACTTACCATTTCAGCCAGGCTGTCGGCAATACCCGCAAGCTGTCCGCCATCACGGATCGGCGGCAGAACGCGATCCAGTTTATCTACGATAAACAGTCACAACTGATTGAAGTCACGCGGACGGATGGTTTCCGGCTGGTGTTGGGTTATCACAACCAGCAACTCCAGAGCGTGGATTATCTGGAACAACAAAAACAACAGCGACTGGTCACCTGCCAGTATGATCCGCAGGGTTACCTGAGCGAGTGTGACGCGTTCCAGCACCACCACCTGTGGCATGAATATGACCAACAGGGGCGCATGACCCGCTGGCACGATACCGACCAGACCGATCTCCATCTCACGTATGATGAACGGGGACGGGTGGTCAGTATGGCCTCTCCCAGCGGTTACTGGCATGATCGGTTCCACTATGATGATCGGGCGCGTATGACCACCTATCTGGATGCCGAAGGGGGCGAAACCCGGCATCACTACGATCATCATGGGTTAGTGACCCGTGAAGTCGATCCGCTGGGGCGCATTACCCGCCGCCAGTGGCGCCATAGTCAAATCCTCTGGGAAGCCGATCCGGCCGGTGGGATAACCACCTTCGATTACAACCCTGACGGGGCGCTGACCGAAGTGAAACTGCCGACCGGGGAAACGTTTGTTTACGGCTATGATGAGCACGGGCAGCTGACCGAAAGCGTGCTGCCCACCGGCGAGCGCTGGCAATGGCATTATGATGAACAGGGCAACCTGACCGCGCTGACTAACCCATTGGGGCACCAAGAAGCCTACCAATACGGCACGCACGGCGAACTGCGCCAACGCCTGTTGCCGGACGGCCGGGCGTGGCACTACGCCTATGATGAGCAACAACGCCTCGCCGCCGTGATGACGCCGGACGGTGAAACCACCGGGCTGGAGCTGGATGCGCTGGGTCGCCTGCGCCGTTTTACCGATGCGCTGAAACAGGAGACCCGCTACCAATATAACCCCGACCATGCCAGCCTCAGCAACGGCAGCCTGAGCGAAATTACCCTCGCCGACGGTGTCACGCAAACTCTGGCCTACGACAGCGAGCGGCGCGTGGTGGCCGTGACGGACGGCGAAGGGCGCACCACCCGCTACACTTACGGCGCGTTTGACCTGCTGACCACCGTCCTCCGCCCCGACGGTACCACCCTGAAATTGGGCTATGACCGGCTCACCCGGCTGAGTACCGTCACCGCCTCCACCGGGGAGGTGTACCGCTATGAGCGGGATGCGGCGGGGCAAATTATTCGCGAGACCGATTTTACCGGCCGTACCCTTGAATACCAGTACGATAAGTTGGGCCGCCGGACACAGACGCAATACCCCGATGGGCAGCAACAGCGCTGGCATTACAATGCGCGCGGCCAGCTTATCCGCGAAGAGGGCTGGCAACCGGTGGACGGGGAACTTAAGCTCACGGCGACTACCCGTTACGAATACAACGCCCGCCATCAGCTTATCAGGGCGGCCAATGCCGATGCGGTTGTTGAGTTTGAGTATGACAAGGACACTGGCCTGCCGACCTGTGAACGTATCAACGGGCGGGAAATCACCCGCCAATGGGATAACCTGACCGGACGTCCTGTCAGTGAAAGCATGGATGGCCATACCCTGCACTTTGGCTATGGCCAGATGGGTGAATTGAACCACTTTCAGCTTAACCAACATGCACCGCTGACCTTCCAGCATGATGTGCTGGGACGGGAAACGGTACGGGAAAGTGCCAACGGGTTTATCCTCGCCAGCCGCTACACCGCGACCGGCTTGCTGGCACATCAGTCGGCAGGTCAGGCGACCCCCTTTTTCAGGGAAACACTGGCACAAAATGACCCGCATTTTCCGCCGCAGGCCTCGGCGGTCAACCGCAGCTGGCAATATGACCGTGCCCATAATGTGCGGGTGATTGACGACAGCCGCTGGGGGCAAACCCGTTACCGTTACAATGCCAACGACCAGATACTGCATACCCTGTTTGACGGCAATCGTCCCCATGAGGAACAGTTTGGCTACGATGCCAACGGCAACCTGAGCCAGCACCTGCCCGTGGATGCACAAGGCGCGATGGAACAAATGACCCAACGCCAGAACGCCGGGCGGGTGGTGCAGCACGGCGATATCCGCTATCGCTATGATGACAATGGGCGTCTGGTGGAAAAAACCGAGCAGCGGGATGGCTTCCGCCCGCAGGTCTGGCGCTACCGCTGGGATACGCAAAACCAGCTGACCCATTGCGAAACCCCGGACGGCTCACGCTGGCACTATGTCTATGATCCGTTTGGCCGAAGGATCCGAAAACTCAAGGTTCACGATGGAAAGCTGACGGCGACCAACCTGCAACGATGGCTAAATGGCCGGCCGGATTTAACGCCCCGCGCCACCGAAATTTACGGGCAAGAGTACCTGTGGAGCGGTGACCAGTTGGTTGAGGAGACGCCGGTTTACGCCGACGGCTCGCTGGCACTGGACAGCCGCGTGCGCTGGCTGTATGAGCCGGGGGCACTGACACCCTCCGCGCGTGTTGAAAAAGGCAAGCTGCATTACATTGTCAGCGACCATCAGGGCACCGTGCGCGAAATGTTGAATGAAAACGGCACGCTGGTTTGGGCGCAACGGTTGAAAACGTGGGGAAAAGCCGAGAAATCGCAGGTAATTGCGTCGAACGACCCGGATTATCACGTGGGGTGTAATTTCAGGTTCTGCGGGCAATATGAGGACCAAGAGAGCGGTTTATACTATAATTTTCATCGTTATTACTCCCCGGAGACGGCGCAGTATATTTCGCCCGATCCGCTGAATTTGGCAGGCGGATTTAATCCATATGGGTATGTGCATAATCCGGTGGGGTATGTAGACCCGTTCGGGTTGGCGGGTGAAGACTGTGACAAGCTGCTTAAGAACAAGAAAACGACTTATGAGGGACCAAGTCGCCGTGATGCGTTTAGAGAAGCTAAACGAGACGCGGGAATACCAAATAGTCAGCGACCTTTTGAAATATCAAGAGTAGATCTGGGAGATGGGTTTGGTGGTTCTATTCGTAATGCTAACGGTGTTCCAATTCAAACTCGACAATATCACTATAGAGATAAGCAAGGTTCGGTAATAGTTATTCAAGAGCACAGTTTGGGGCACGCGAAAGCAACGCCTTTACATGGAGCAGAACCCCATTTTAATGTTAGACCAGTTGATAAAATAACCGGACAAATATTAGATACGGGCAGTGTTCCGGGTACTCATGGGCATTATAATTTTGCTGTAGGGAAGTAATCATGTGGTTTAGTAATGCGATAAGAAATGAGCAAATAAGACATATGTTTAATAATGAGTTTGATATAAGTGAACTCGAATTCACTAGCTATATCTTTCATCATTATTCTTCTTTACAGCTTTGTTTTATTTGCAAAAAAATCCCATCCGTATACCCTAACAAGTGGAATAATAACGGATTTAATGCGATGAATTTAGTTTTAAGCATGTCTAATATAAATTCATTCGAAAGTAAAGGAAGTAGGGTGGGTTTTATTTGTTCGCCCAAAATTAATAGTACCCATAATGGTTCTTCTATTGAAATAATTAATAAGGATTTCTATTTATTGTGTAATGCAGATTTTTTGACAATCGATGGCATTACTCCATATATAGACGAAAGATGGGATTAAATATTTGAATTATTTTTAGCTTCATGAATAGCAAAGGCCGGAAAGATCCCAGTGATCTTCCGGCTTTGCTTTTTTAAGAGCGGCTCACTCCCTGCCCTTAGCGGCTTTTATAGTCGCCAA